>JAIVTZ010000207.1:0-6385 GCA_049188105.1 Deltaproteobacteria bacterium
ACGGTTGCATGGTCGCCCGGGAAGCTGTCGCTGGAGAGATCTTTGGTCGGGATCCGGGACACCAACTCCGATAAACGGAGAGCGTTGGGGTAGATCCATGTCGGGCTCGGCCGTTCCACGAAGATGGCGCCTGTGAGCTGGCTTCCCACATAAATGAGGCCGGTCAGCATCAACCCGACTGCGACGAAAAAGTCCATTCGATCCCGCGCTTTGCGAAGGACGAAATGTGCGAACAGTCCGATCATGCTCAGGGCCGCGACAACGTCGACCGCCCGGTTGTTGGCGGCGGCCCAGAAAACTTGCCACCCAGTACCCCAGGCGAGCGAGTTGTTGAGGGCCCAGAAGACATTCTCATCGAGCGTGAGCCACAGCGAGCGGGTCGGTTCGAGAAACCAGCTCATGAGCAGGGCAATGCTGAGGCCGCAGCCCAAGATAAAAGCTGCGGGGTGCCAGTCTTCGGGTCGGTGGGGGATCACGCGGCGTCCTCCTGCAAATGCTGTGAGCGAATTGTCCCTGGAAACGAGTCGCTGTCAAGGGCGTCGGACCAAGACGGTGCTCCTCGGGGAGCGTTATTCTATTCTGTGAAGCTGAAACCGGGAGGTCTGCCATGGGCGAAAAAAATGCGAAAGGGTGCGGTTGCTGCGGCGGAGGGATCTTCGGCAGCGTGGGCGCTGTGCTCGCCGCTCTCCTGAGCTGGAGCGTCAACCACAGTATTCTGTGGGCACTGATCCATGCATTCCTGAGCTGGTTCTACGTCATCTACCATTGGTTCACGTATGGGAACACTCTTTCCTGAGAGCAGCGGGTGATTGATCGGCGCT
Organism: Deltaproteobacteria bacterium; assembly: GCA_049188105.1. Taxonomy (GTDB): domain Bacteria; phylum Acidobacteriota; class Thermoanaerobaculia; order Thermoanaerobaculales; family Sulfomarinibacteraceae; genus Sulfomarinibacter. Next base: position 822 of record JAIVTZ010000207.1, read on the forward strand.
GTTATCCTGATTTCAGCAAATCGTGAATCGACACCGTATGATGAACGCGCAGACCGATTTGGAGGAATTCATGCAGAAGGCTGTCATGGTCGCCCGGTTGCTGCTCGGGTTGGTTTTCACCGTGTTCGGTCTGAACGTCTTCGTTGGGTTCCTGCCGGCGCCCGAGATGTCCGAAGCAGCCGGGTCGTTCTACGGCGCCCTGCTCGGCTCGGGCTATCTCGTGCCATTGCTCGGGGCTACCAAGTTGACGGCGGGGATCTTCCTGCTCGCCGGAATCCTGGTGCCGCTCGCGCTGACGCTGCTGGCCCCGGTCGTGGTCAACATCGTGCTCTTCCACGTCTTCCTCGACCCTGCGGGGATGCCGATCGCGATCCTCGTGCTGGTGCTCGAGGTCTTTCTCGCCTGGGGATACCGTGACTCGTTCAAGGGAGTGCTCGACCTGCGCGCCAAACCGAGCACGGGGCAATGAAGTTGAGAGTTGAAAGTTGAGAGTTATGAGTTCCTGCTCAGCGATCGAGCCTGTTCGGGTGAAAGTGTCTTCTCAACTCTCAACTCTCAACTCTGAACTCTCAACTCCTAATTGACGACGCCCGACTCGCCGAGGTTCTGCTCGGCGAAGTCAAGCACGCGGTCGTAGTTCTCGTAGTCCTGGCAGTGGCGTTGCAGGAGATGGAAGACGTCGGTTGCCTTGTCGATCTCGCCGACATCACCGAAGGCCACCATGAGCTGCTCCATCGACTCACAATCGTAACGCCGGGTGAAGGCAGCGGCCTCCGAGAAGACGACTGCATAGCCGGTCTGGTTGGTCCAGCTCAGGCAAAGGGCGAGAAATGTGTAGATGTGACCGATGTAGGTCTCGTCGTAGACCTCGTGCATATACGGCAGACAGCGGAGGAAGAACCCGATCGCCTCGCCGTAGCGGTTGTCATCAAACAGGATGACGCCCAGGGTGTAACAGGACTGACAGTAGACGCTGAGCACCTCGTCAAATGTCGAGAGGTACGCCTTGTACGAGGGGACCGCCTCCTCCAAGATCTTCCGGGCGCTGTCGACCTCCTCGAGATCGAAGTGGATGGTGCCGATCAGCCCGAGAAGGAAGCTGCGCCAGTTGATCTCCTTCTCGAGGGCGAGGAGCTCGTGCAGATCATCGATGTCGGTGTTGTCGGCCGTTCTCTCGTCCATCCGTTCGATGGCGCGTTCGACACCCGCTGCGACCCGGCCCGACTGGTCGCTTCCGGTGTACCACTCTGGAATTTTCATGCGCGATACCCCTCCGCAGCGCGAAGAGTGTAGCCTAAGATGAGCGGTTCTGCCGGAAGAGATGTGCCAAGAGCTTGGTGCGGATCGCCGGTGAGAATCGCTCATCTTAGGTTGAGCTTGAAACTGGACCGATCTCCACCGCGTCCCGCGGGCCTCGCTGCGCGACGTGGTGAGAAGCGCGGGCGTATGGTGGAGGACAGATGAGATATAATCTCAGGCCACATGAAATGTAGAGAAGGCCGATCGACCGCGAAGCTCAAGCCCGGGCGCTACCGATGCAAGGACTGCGGTGCGGTCGTGAAAAAGAAGAAAGAGGTCTGCGAACCAAAAAAGACCAAGTGAGGGTTGCGGTCAAGCTCATCCGGGTCCACATACGACGCGTGCAGACCTGAGTCACAAAAAAGCGCCCATGCCCCCGTATCGCCGACTGACTCGACCACCCTTCGGTATGGCATGGACGCCTTTTGATGAATTCTCAGTATACGACACTCCGAAGGTCGCGCACGTCGGGAGAAAAACGCCGTAGAAATCGGCTGGTGTGCGCTGCCAATTGTGGCGGGGTGCACTAGTTTTGGGATCGCCGGGGTATCATCACGGTTGGCCGCTGACGCCACGCTGAAACGGAGCATCATGGAAAACAACCAGGTGGAGGTACGGTATCGCGGCGCGGTCCACCGTGTGGAATCGGGCATCCGGGTGGACGAATTTCTTCGCAGCATCAACGGGGAGATCCCGGACACCGTGCTCTCGGCCCTGGTCAACCGCCGGCAGGTGATGCTCGATTTCCCGCTTCGTGGCGAGGTTGACCTCGAGCTGGTCAGCTTCGGGGACCGCGAGGGTGAATCGGTCTACAAGCGGTCGGTGAGCCTGATGTTCTACGAGGCCTGCCGCGAGATCTTTCCCGATGCACGGACCGTGATCGGCCAGTCGCTGGGCAATTGCTACCACTATCAGGTCCGAGGCGAGCATCCGCCGCTCGAAGAGATGGCGCCGGCCGTCGAGGATCGGATGCGGGAGCTTTATCGCGAGGATCGCCCGTTCTTGCGCAGCACGGTCACCATCGAGGAGGCGGAGAAGTACTGCCGGGTGAATCGCTGCGAGGACAAGTTGCTTCTGCTTGCCACGCGACGCTCATCGACGGTCCACACCATCACCTGCGGTGTCTTCGTAGACCTCGCAGTCGGCCCCTACGCGCCGCGCACGAGGTGCTGTCCGACCTTCGGCGTCATGCCGTTCGAGGACGGCCTGTTGCTGCGCTTCCCGCGCCGCGCCGACCGCTCCCATTTGCCCCGATTCACGCCCCGGCCGCTCCTGTTCAAGACCTACGTCGAGACCCGGCGATGGCAGGAAGTGCTCGGCGTGCAAAATGTGGGGCAGCTCAATCAGCTCTGTCTCGATGACGAGATCCACAGCATCATCCGCATCGCCGAAGGATTGCACGAAAAGAAGATCTCGCAGGTGGCCGACGAGATCCTTTCCCATCGGCCGCGGGTCCGCCTGGTCACGATCGCCGGCCCCTCGTCGTCGGGCAAGACGACCTTTGCCAAACGCCTCGGCATCCAGCTCCGGGTCAACGGCATCGAGATGGTCTCACTGTCCATCGATAACTACTACGTCAACCGCGAGGAGACTCCTCGCGACGACCAGGGCCGGCCGGATTTCGAGTCCCTCGAAGCGATCGATCTCGAGCTCTTCCACCGTCACCTTGCGGAGCTCATGAAGGGCGGAGAGATTCTCACTCCTCGCTTCGATTTTGTCAGCGGCACGCGAAAACCGGAGGATGCCTGGAGCGTGATGCGCTTGGAGAATCACCAATTATTGGTTGTCGAGGGCATCCATGGCCTCAACGACCGGTTGACCCAATCCGTGCCGCGTGACCAGAAGTACCGCATCTTCATCTCCGCGCTGTCGCAGCTGGCCATTGACGACCACAACCGGATCTTCACATCCGACGCGAGGCTTATCCGCCGCATCGTCCGCGATCACCTCTTCAGGGGTTTCACAGCCGAGCGCACCCTCGATCTTTGGGAGCGTGTGCGGCGCGGCGAGGGCAAGTGGATCTTTCCATACCAGGAGCAGGCGGACGTGATGTTCAACTCGGCCGTGGTGTACGAACCGGCGGTGCTCAAGCCATATGCCGAGAGGTTCCTGCTCCAGGTGCCGCGGACCAGCAGGGCCTACACCGAGGCCTACCGGTTGCTCAAGGGCCTTTCCCTGTTCGTGCCGATCTTTCCGGACGAGGTGCCCCACACCTCGATCCTTCGGGAGTTCATCGGCGGCTCGACGTTCAGGTACTGATGATGGGGCCTAACCCACATATCTCACTGTCTAGTGTACCCCGCCATAATTGGTGGGTAGTATCGAGGGCGCCGAGGCGCCTTCCTGCCTGTGCTTCGCGACCGATAAATACCTTCTGTATGTTGAGGAAGCGAAGTGCAGGCAGGAAGGATGTATCGGTGACCGAATACCACTCCAATTGTGGCGGGGTGCACTAGCAACCCGACGTGGTGAGAAATGCGGGCTAAGGAGCGGGCGGCCGGGGTCGCCGAGCGTCTTGCCGGCGAGTATCCCGACGCCCGGTGTGAGCTTGACTTTCGTTCACCGTGGGAGCTGATGGTGGCCACCATGCTCTCAGCCCAGTGCACCGATGTCCGCGTCAATCGGGTGACCCCGGATCTCTTCGCGCGCTGGCCGGAACCCGCCGACCTGGCGGCGGCCACCCAGGAGGACGTCGAAGCCGTGATTCGGTCGACCGGCATGTACCGGCGAAAGGCGGCAGCCCTGCGTGCCGCCGCCCGGATCGTGGCCGAGGAGCACGGCGGCGTGCCGCCGGCGGATATCGACGCCCTGGTTGCGCTCCCGGGCGTCGGCCGCAAGACCGCCAAGGTGGTTCTCGGCGAGGGCTTCGGAATTGCCGCCGGGGTGACGGTCGACACCCATGTGCGTCGTCTGGCACGACGGCTCGGTCTCACCGATCTCGAGGATGCGGAAAAGATCGCGGCCGAGCTCGAGGGACTCCTCCTTCGAGACGAGTGGATCTCCTTTTCAACCAGGATGATCCTCCACGGGCGACGAGTCTGTTCCGCACGATCGCCACGGTGCGACGGCTGTGTTCTGGCCGAAGTCTGCCCCCGAGTCGGCGTTAAACGTTAGAACGTTTAACGTTAGAACATTCCGCCCGTCCGCCCGCCCGGATTCAAGATACAAGATTCACCCAGAATTGCATCTTGCATCTTGCATCTTGCATCCTGGCGGGTGGAGAGGCGGGCTAACGTGTGACGTCGTTCTCCGGTCGCGTCCGCCACCTTCGATGCATCCACACCCACTGCTCGGGGTGGCTGCGGATCTGGCGCTCGATGGCGGCGGTGGCGGCGGCGGTCAGCTCCTCGACCTTGTCCTCGAGCGTGCCGTCGGTCGGCATCGGCAGGGGGGGGTGGACCACACACTTGTGGGTGCCGTCGGCGAGCCGGTGGATGAAGCCGGGGAACATCGGGAACCGCATCCTGATCGCGAGCAATGCGGCTCCGGACGGAGTCCATGCGGGACGGCCGAAGAACGGTACGAAGACCCCCGGAACGTCCTTGATGTCCTGATCGATGAGAAGAGCGGCGACCCCGTTTCGCCCCAAAGCCCGCGCGAGCCGGCGCCCAGCGGCCGGCCCTCGCGGCACGATTTCGGTGCCGAAGCGGGTGCGCAACGTGGTGACGAGATTGTCCAACCGCGGGTTGTCCAACTTCCGGACGGCTGTAATGAGCGGCACGCCGGCGATCGGCAGACGGGCGCTGAGCAGCTCCCAGTTGCCGCAGTGGCCGGTCGAGAACATGGCGCCGCGGCCTTGATCGAGGGCGTCGTGGACGTACTCGAGACCCTCGACCTCGCACAAGGCCTCGATCCCGGACGGCCGAGCGCGCCACAGCCAGGTGATCTCGGCCAGCATGAGGCCGAAGTGGCGGACGCAGCCGCCTCTCAACGCGTCGCGTCGGTCCTGGTCGAGCTCTGGGAAGGCGATCTCGAGATGGGAGTCCATCCGCTGCCGGCTGCGAGGTGAAAGCTCGAACGCAACCGCGCTCAACTGTGACCCGATGGCGCGGGTCAGCCGCAGGGGAAGATGACCGCCAACCCCAAGGAAGGTCCGAAGACCCAGAAACAGCGCGAGATCGCCGGTGCGAGACGGCATGGGAAGAGTGTAGCCGGTCCTGCGCGACGACCCGGCACCCGGTCAACCACAGAGGCACAGAGAACACAGAGGGAGACATCGCAAACACGAAGACACAAAGACACGAAGGCCGCCCACCCACTCCTCA
>JAIVTZ010000208.1:0-6384 GCA_049188105.1 Deltaproteobacteria bacterium
CAGGGCAGGGGGCGCAGGGCGCAGGGTGCAGGGCTCAGGGTTCAGGGCTCAGGGCGCAGGGTTCAGGGCACGGGGTTCAGGCAACGGGTGGTCCCTGAACCCTGAACTCGGACGTGTCGGGAAGAAAAAACCCCTCCGCGTTGGAGGGGTTTCTCGGTTGACTGGATTCTGTTCTACCAGCGGTCTCCGCCGCCTCCGCCTCCGCCTCCGCCACCACCGTCACGGGAGCGATCGCGCGCCTGAGCGACGTCCACCTTGATCTCGCGTCCGTCGAGCTCGGTGCCGTTGAGCTCGGCGATGGCTTTGTCGGCGGCCTCGTCATCGACGAAGGTGACAAAACCGAACCCGCGGGAGCGACCCGAGTGGCGGTCACAGATGACCGTGGCCTCGGTGATTTCACCAAAGGGGCTGAACGCCGCGTTCAGGCTGTCGTCGTTCGTGTCCCAGCTCAGACTTCCAACAAATAACTTCTTCGACATATCTCTTCTCATCTCCCTGGGCGCCGTATTGGGCCGCGCCCGTTTCGCAACCTAGCGGACCGTGTGTCCGCCGAAAAGAAACCAGCCCCGATGGCCGGTTATAGACGCCGTAGCATATCAAGATGGTCGTTGATTGCAAATCACCGCCAGGCTCGAGAGCCTCGCCCAAAGCCCGTTGGCGACCTGTTTGGCCGTGCAAATCGAGTTGATTTTGAAATCTGCCATGCCGTGGGAGTACAATGGAGTATCGGAAGTCGCGGCGACGATTATGCAAAAGGTTCCAAGCAACGACGCCCAGAATCAGTTCGAGTTCGTGATGGATCAGGTGTGCTCCGGTCTCGGGCCTGTCCTGATCACCGGCACGACGGGCAACGCCGTGCTCGTGTCCGAGGACGAGTGGCGGGCCATGGAGAGTCGACTCCGGCAGCACTCGATACCGGGTATCCACGAATCGGTGGGCAACGGCGTGGCGGAGCCGAGGTACAAACGGGGCGGCGAGAACTCCGTGTGACCGGGAGGCCCTCGTTGTTGCCGACAACGTGTAACCTAAGATGAGCGATTCATCGCCGATGATCTGCACCAAGCTCTTGCGCTCTGGCCACTTGCGAAAATGCTCCGAATACCGATGGGTATGCGTCCGCTTTTCGCAAGCGCCAGAGCATCAAGAGCTTGGCACATCTCTTCCGGCAGAACCGCTCATCTTAGGTTCAAGTCTATCATCGGGAACGGCTTGAGGACCGGTGTCCGCCGGTGGGCTACAATGCCGCAGCGGAGGGGTCTCGTATGCAATTTCTGTCGGGAATCGGATCGAGAGTGCTGACGGTTTCGGCCGTCGTCGTGTTGGTGGCCTTGGCTGCAGGTGCGGACCAGGAGGTCACGATCATCAATCCCGGCTTCGAGCAGCTCGAGCCGAGCGGCACAGTGGCCGGATGGCGACTGGTGGCCGAGATCTCCAGTGACGGCGCCTCTCTCGAAGGCGAGAGCGATGTGGCCCACGGCGGCATCGGCAGCGCCAGGTTGGCGGTGCCGGGCCACGGGACGGTGACGGCCGAGTCGGGCCCGGTGGCTCTCGAGGTCGGCAAGCTCTACCGGCTGAGCGGGTGGATTCGCACCGAGGGCGTGGTCTCCGACCCGATGTCGAAGTACCCGACCGCCGTTCCCGCCTGTCTGAGCATGGAGGCGCTGCCATTCACCATCCACTCGCCCGCGGTGGGGGGTGACTCCGACTGGACACGAGTGGACGAGCTCTTCATCGCCACCTCGTCGTTGGATCGAGTGCGGCTCCATCTCGGCTACAACGGCAGCGCCCGCGGCACGGCCTGGTTCGACGACATCCGCATCGACGCGGTCGACGATATCTCCGAGTACATCCCGTCCGAGACGGTGCGCTGGTTCGGACCCGGCTTCCGCTATGACGACCAGGGCTGGATTTTCGTCCACATCGAGGGCGAGCCCTACGAGCGCGGCTACCAGTACGGTTCGCTGATGCCCGACGAGATTGTCGAGTACATCCGCAAGCTCGGCGTGATGCAACACCGCGAAGACCCGGAAGCGGGTTGGGACACCATCCGCTTCGAGGCTGATGCGCTCTTCCTGCGCAAGTACGACGAAGAGTATCTGAGGGAGATGAAAGGTATCGGCGACGGCGCCGCCGACGCGGGCGCCGAGGCCTGGGGGCGGCCGATCGACCTCCGCGACATCGTCGCCCTCAACTCGGTGGTCGACATCGGCCAGCTCGAGGACGCCCTCGAGGTGACGCCCAACTCGCTCACCGGCCAGGCCTTCGTTGCACCCGACGACGAGTTGGATGTCGAGGTCGACCAACACAAGTGTTCGGCCTTTGTTGCCACCGGGCCCGCGACCAGGGACGGCGGGATCGTCTTCGGCCAGATCTTCATGTGGTACGGCTACACCGGCATGCACTGGAACGTGATCACCGATGTGGTGCCGTCGGACGGATACCGGCTCGTCTACCAAACGTTCCCGGGCGGCATCCACTCGGGGGCGGACTTCTACCTCAACTCCGCCGGCATCGCCTTCGGCGAGACCACGGTCATGCAGACGCCGTACGAGGCGAACTCCACCCCGCAGTCCAACCGCGCCCGCAAGGCCGCCCAGTACGCCGCCTCGATCGACGATGTGGAGCGGATCCTGTGGGAGAAGAACAACGGCATGTACACCAACGACTGGCCGATCGCCGATTTCAAGACCGGCGAGGTGGCCATCCTCCTCCTCGGGACCAAGGAGAAAAAGCTCTGGCGCACGTCCGAGGACATGAGCCCGTTCGGCACGCCTGGGTTCCTGTGGGCGAACAACAACCCGCGTGACCCCGAGGTCCGCAAGGAGTACGTGGCGCAACCCGACGACCGCCCCTTCGACCTCATGTTTTCGCCCTGGAACCGCGACATCGCCTTTAACGAGTTCTACCAGGAGCACAAGGGCACGATCGACGCCAACGCCGGCGTCGCGTTGTGGGCCTCATCGCCCGTCAACCGCGCCCACGCCTGCGACGGCAAGATCACGACCACCGAGATGGCCGACAAAATGGTCTTTCTCGCGCATCACGGGAAGGTGACCCTGCGCGAGAAGTTCCCCACAAGGGGCTGGCGCTATCTTCCGGATCTGCCCGGCGCCGAGCCCCACCTCAGCCTCGGCTACTCGGTCGTGAGCCCGGTCTTCATCGCGGATCAGCTCAAGGCCGCGCGGGCTTCTGAAAAGGCCGTGGCGAACGAAAAAGATGTGCCGGACCTCGAGCTCGGCGACACGGCTGAGGTCTTCGACATCGACAAGAAGGATCTGTGGCGCGGCACCATCGAGCCGGCGTCACCCGCCGAGAGCTGGTTCGTCAGCGCCACCGCCGCCTACTGGCGGCTGCTCGAGGGGCTCCCCGACGATGATTCTGCCGCGGCCGCGGAGGAGCTGGCGGACGAGCTCGCGGCCCTCGAGGCGCGTTACCTCTACACCGTGTCCCGCGAGGAGGGCCTGACCGCGCTCGACGCTCACCGTGCCTACGACCGCTACGCGCCCTATCTGCTGCCGCGGATCAAGGGCACCTTTGCCCTCCACCAACTGCGTCTTCTGGTGGGCAACGAGGTGTTCTTCGATGTGATGGCGGCGGCCCACGATCGCTACCGCGGGCGCGAGATGTCCACCAAGGATTTCCTGGCGGTGGCCGAAGAGGTGTCCGGGCGCGAGCTGGCGGCCTTCGTTGGCCAGTGGCTCAACCGGACCGGTCTGCCCAAGGTACGGCCGCAGGTGGACGTCAAGAAGACCCGCGGAGGGGGATGGGACCTCGTCGTCGGTGTCGCGCAGAGTGGGGAGCTCTACCGATTCGTGACCCACCTCGAGGTCGAGGCGGGGGAGGAGCGATCGATCCACCGGATCGAGGTTGCCGGCAATCGGGCCGTCTCGCTCCACTTCGACGAACGCCCGACCCGAGTGGTCTTCGACGCCCTCCACGACATCCCGGTCGAGCACGGCAGCTTTTACGAGTGGCGGAACTTTATCGACGACTTCCATGACACTGTGATCGTCTACGGCACCGCGCGCCAGATCGAGGCCAACCACACCATGGCGCGGCGCTGGCAGGAGCGGGTCGCCGACACCTACATCGAGATCCTGCCGCCGCTGGTCAAGGACGCCGAGCTCGGCGCCGAGCGTGCGGCGACCCACGATCTCATGGTGATGGGCACCCTCAACGACAACGCCTTCTTCGCCAGGATTCCCGAGGATGTGCCCATTCGCCTCGGCCGCGATCACTTCGAGTGGCTGGGGCAGAGCTACGGCGAGCCCGACGACGGTCTCTTCCTGGTCGTGCCCAACCCCTGGAACCCGGAGCGGGTGATGTATGTCATCGCCGCCAACTCGGGGATGGAGCTCTACCACATGACCGAGAAGTACCACCGCAACATCCCGCAGTGGGCCCGCTTCAAGGGCGACGAGATCGTGGAGAGCGGCTATTTCGACCGCCCAGGCTTCGTCATCGACCTCGATTGATGACCGCCCTGTCGTTACCGTTGCCGCCGCCGTTACGGCGCGCGATTCACGGATTCTTGGGTCGGCGGGCAGTCCTCGTTGACGAGCTGCCTCCGGAGCGCAGGCCGAGGGCGGTGTCGCTCACGGAGATCGCGAACGGCCTGGAGCGGCTGGGGGCTGAGCTGACCGTACTCTCGTACAACGTCAAGCGCGCGGAGCGGATGCAAGCGGTGGCCGCCACCATCGAGCGCGCTGTCGAGGACCATCGGCCTGATCTGATCTTCCTCCAGGAGACCCCGGTGGAGCTCTTCCGTCACCCACGGTTGGCGAAGATCTTCGCGCCGCGCAGCCTCTTTTTCGCCCCCTTCCACCAGGTCGACCGGCCGGACCGGCGCTATCCCTACGACCGGTATGGACAGCTCATCGCGAGCGCTCGTTTGATGCTCGAGCCGCGCGTCATCGAGCTGCCCACCGTCAACCCGGCCACCCTCGGCCCGGGCCACATCATGAAGCGGATCGCGCTCTACGCCGAGCTGCCGACCGCCGACGGCCGGACCGTCGGCGCCGTTAACGTGCACAACGAGCCGTTTGCCAGACGACGCGATCGGTGCCTCCAGTACGAGACGTTCCTGCGCGCCGTCGACGGGCGCGCGCCCGATGTTGCGGTCTGCTGCGGGGACTTCAACCCTTCCCTCAGCCAGCGCGGCGAGCCCGGGCTCCGACTGCTCGAGGAGCACGGCTTCGACAACGCCTTCGCCCACAGGTGGCGCACACTCGATACCTGCCTCGCGCGCGGCCACGCTGGATTCCTGTCCGCCGACGTGCTGCCGCTCGGCGGCTCGGACCACCGCCCGATCTTCTTCCGCCTACGGCTGTAATCTTTCTCGCTGCCCGCGTCCGCCCCACGATTTCGTATGGCGTCGCCCGGATGCCCACAACCGGCAGGTACCGGCCAACTATTCCGGTTGGGTAAACGCCGCCACCACCTGCGCCAGGTGGGTATTGAACTCCTCCGGCTGCTCGATCATCAGGAAGTGGCCGACGCCGTCCATGGTGATGACGTCGAAGTCCTCGTGGTAGGCGCGGTTGCCCTCGATGTTGGAGGCGTACATGGTCGAGTTGATGCAGCGGATCGGGATCGCGGCCGGGACCGCGGTGAAGGCCGCCGCCGGGTCGAAGTCGATATGTCCACGCAACAGGGCGATGCCGATCTCCGGCGGGCCTGCGCTCATGTCGGCGGCGATGCGCTCGACGAGTGCCGGGTCCGCGTCCTCCAGAAACATCGAGGCGACAAGGCCCCTGCAGGTGCCGGGGAAGTCGCTCTCGAACGGCGCCAGAAAGGGCGCCACCTGCTCGGGGTCGTACTTGAAATCCGCATCCTGGAGGGTGTCGACGCCGACCACCCCGATGACCCGGTCAGGCATCAGCCGCGCGGCCTCGAGCACTACCGGCCCGCCCATCGAGTGGCCGATCAGGATCACCCGGTCGAGGCCGAGCGCCTCGACCACCGCCTCGACGTCGGCGCCGAATGCCATCAGTGGCCAGCCCTCGCGGCCGATACCGGACTCGCCGTGCCCGGCGAGGTCGATGGTGACGACGGTGTGGGTCTCGCTGAACGCCGCCGCCTGATCTGTCCAGTAGGTCTGGTCGCACATCCAGCCATGGATGAAGACCAGCGCCGGCGAACCGGTGCCGGAGACCGTGTAGGCGATCGAAACCCCGTCGGGTGCGGCGACGGTGCCGGGACCGGCCGTCGGACCGGCGGGCGCAGGGGCTTCCTGGGGAGATCCGCCGCAGGCAAGGGCAAAAGCAAAAACTGCGATCAAAGAGATGTGTTTCACGTGACCTCCAGAGAGGGGTACAGTTTAGTTGATTTCGAATTTCGAATTTCGAATTTCGAATTTTCGGAAACGCTTCGGGAAACTGCCCG
>JAIVTZ010000209.1:0-6365 GCA_049188105.1 Deltaproteobacteria bacterium
GTTCCCGCATGAAATATTTTTTCCCCGTCTACCTCATTCTCAGGCAGGCCATGAATAACATCGCCAGTTTGATAATCGCCCGGATAACCGCCTGCGGCTAGAACAACGCCGACAGCGGCGCGGCTGTCCCACTCGGTTTGCTGTTGATCCAGTGCGCCATCAATTGCCGCCAGGCAGTGAGCGACAAGGTCTGATTTCATGCGCAGCATGATCGGCTGGGTTTCCGGATCGCCAAAGCGGCAGTTGTATTCGAGAACCTTTGGCGTTCCTGCTGCATCGATCATGACGCCCGCATAGAGAAAGCCTGTGTAGGGGCGTCCGTCTGCAGCCATCCCTTCGACTGTTGGGATAATCACTTCATGCATGATGCGCTTGTGCATCTCATCAGTAACGACCGGTGCAGGGGAGTAGGCTCCCATGCCGCCGGTATTGGGGCCGGTGTCGCCGTCATACGCCGCCTTGTGGTCCTGGCTCGATGCCATCGGCAGGATGTTTTTGCCGTCTGCCATGACAATAAAACTGGCCTCTTCCCCCTGCAGAAACTCCTCGATGACCACGCGGTGTCCGGCATCGCCAAAAGAGTTTCCGCAGAGCATATCGCGTATTGCGGTTTCTGCGACCTGCATATCCTCTGCGATGATCACTCCTTTTCCTGCAGCAAGGCCATCGGCCTTGATGACGATAGGAACGCCAACCCGATGCAGGTAGGCAAGCGCATCATCGACGTCACTGAAATTGCCGAAGGCTGCAGTGGGGATGTTATGGCGCGCCAGGAACTCCTTGCTGAAGGCTTTGGAGCCTTCAAGTTGCGCGGCGTCCTGTGTCGGGCCAAAGCATTTCAGCCCCTGTTCCTGAAAGGCGTCGACGAGGCCGGCAATGTGGTCATTCAGTATCTTCGCGAGGTCAGCGGTGTCGGCGGGGGCACCGTCTCCGTCGCGCTCGAATAACTCGACGGTGGCCGTTACCTCGACGTCCTCGAGGTTGCTGATGACCATGTCGGTCACCCAGTGCGAGGAGTTGACGCCCCGGATGTTGGCCGCCCCCGGCATGCTCACATCGGCCTGGAAGGTGTTCACGATGGGCTCGATGTAGGTCGGGTCACCGGTCTGGTTGTCGATGACCGTGGCGTAGGCCATGACCCGGCCATCAGGGGTGAGAACGCGCACCGTGGCCCGGGCCCCTTCGACCGCGGCTTCGGTGAAATCACGGATCATCCGAAAGCGCTGGATCGCGCCCCGCGGCGGGAGCGTGAGCACGGTGGCGCCGAGGCTGGCGCCGTCGGCGGCGAAGATCTCGACCTCGACCGACACCTCGTGGTCGCTGAGACTGGTGACGCCGATATTGGTGCGGAATCGCGGACTCTCCTCGAGCATCAACAGGTGCCCGGCGATCTCCTCTCCGATCGCGTAACTCAGCGGGAGGGCGCGCACAAACTGTCCGTAGGTGCCGTCCGGCGTGTCGTTGTAGGTGCGGCTCACGGTCACGACGGGGCGGTCCGACTCGACGCGAAGGGTGGCGGCGCCGTCTATCGCAAACGCCGAGGCGAGCACGTCATCGAGCTCGAACGACTGCCCGGCGGGGAGGCTCCAGTGTTGCGGTTCCGGGTTGCTCTTGTCCGCCTGCCAGCGCTGCACGTGGACGGTCACGTTGGCCTCATCGTCACCGGGGTTGGCGACGCTGAGATCGGTGACCCATTGCGTGTGCCCGGCGCCCTTCGTGTGGGCCGCCGCCGGCACGACGGAGACCTGGGGTCCGTCCACCACGCCGCGGTAGCACGGTGGCGGCGACGCCAGATACGACTCCAGGAAGGCGTCGAGGTCGTCGAAGTCGGCGAGCGGGAGGTCGCACCACTGGGTGTTCGAGGTCGCCCACCCCCAGGGCTCGTGCAGCAGGACCGTCCCGTCGCAGTCGATCAACCAGCCGACGTAGAAACCGTAGGGCCAGAGCTCAAAGAACATGGTGTCGTCGATGTCGTCAATGATCCACGGGAAGTTGAGATTGCGGTCCTTGCCGAGCCATCGCGCCCGCTGCGCCCGCTCCGCTTTCGAGCGGGTGTTGCCGGAAGCGTGCTCCCACCCGAGATCTTCGGTCGAGCCGCACGGCGCCCGCGCCGGGTTGGGATGGGCCTCGCGGACGTAGGTGTACAGGAGCCGGACCTTGCCGCGGTAGCGCTGGAAACGTTCCTCCACCTCCTGGAGGTTTAAAAAACCAGGCTGTCAGGTGGCGGAGGTGTAGAGAAAGAGCAGCGGTGTGCCGTCGACGAAGTCGGCCATGTCGACGAGGCGCATGTTCTCGTCGAGCCCTCGAAACATCGGCGCCTGATCGCCCGGCAGAACCTGAGAGCCGGCGATATGAGCTCCGACAACTGTGGTCAGAAACAGAATCCCGCCCGCCAGCTTGCCCTGTACCCTCATGGTGTCCCCGCCAATCGCTATTCGGTATCATGGATAATAACATACCGCTTCGCCAGGGTTGGGTGATCGAGTACTGCTCTCTCGTGATGTGGACAGCCTGGTCACAGGGGTGTGCCGCGAAAAGGCCGGCACCGATGATTCCAGGTGAGAGGTGCGGGGCGGTGGTACGATCTCAGGAAAGAGGTGGTCATGAGCTTCCTTTGCAGACCTGCCGCTCGAGTCGCCGTTCTCCTGCTGGCTGCCGCGGCCGTCGTGTCGGCGCGCGAGCCGGAAGACCCGGAGGTCGCGGCTTATATCCGCGCCCACTACACCAAGTTCGAGCACCGCATTCCGATGCGCGACGGCGCGCGGCTCTTCACTGCCGTCTACCTGCCCAACGATACGTCGACTACCTACCCCATCCTGATGACCCGCACCCCGTACTCGTGCGCTCCCTACGGCGCCGACCGCTACCCGGGGTCCCTGGGGCCGATTCGCGAGTTCGTCGAGGAGGGCTACATCTTCGTCTGCCAGGACGTGCGGGGTCGCTTCATGTCCGAGGGCGACTTCGTCAACATGCGCCCGCACATCGCGCGCAAGTCGTCAGCGGACGATGTCGACGAGAGCTCCGACACCTACGACACCATCGAGTGGCTTCTCGAGCACGTGCCAAACAACAACGGTCGGGTCGGGTTGTGGGGCAACTCCTATCCCGGTTTCTACAGCTCCGCCGGCATGATCGACAGCCACCCGGCGCTCGCGGCCGTGTCGCCCAACGCGCCCATCGCGGACTGGTTCTGGGACGATATGCACCACCACGGCGCCCTTATTCTCCCCCTCACCTTCAACTTCTTCTCGGTCTTCGGGGTCGCGCGGCCCGAGCCGACCGACGAGTGGCCCGAGCGCTTCGACCACGGCACGCCCGACGGCTACCGCTTCTTCCTCGACATCGGCCCGCTCGAGAACGTGAACGAGCGCTACTTCAACGGCGACATCGCCTTCTGGAACGCGATCACCGAGCACCCCAACTACGACGAGTTCTGGCAGGCCCGCAACATCCTCCCGCACCTCAAGGGGATCGGCAGTGCGGTCATGACTGTGGGCGGGCTCTTCGATGCCGAGGATCTCTACGGTCCTCTCAAGACCTACCGCGCGGTCGAGAAGAACAACCCGGGGATCTTCAACGTGCTGGTGATGGGACCGTGGCGGCACGGCGGCTGGCTGCGGACCGGCGGTGACACGCTGGGTGGAGCGGACTTCGGGTTCAAGACCTCCGAGATCTTCCGTGACAAGGCGCTGCTGCCATTCTTCAATCACTTCCTCAAGGACGGCGCCGCGCCCAACCTGCCCGAGGCGTGGGTCTTCGAGACCGGCGCCAACCGTTGGCGCGCCTTCGAAGCCTGGCCGCCGCCCGACCTCCGCCGCGAGAGCCTCTACCTGTACGACGGGGGAGGGCTCGGCTTCGAGCCGCCGCAGACGGAGGGCGAGGCGTTCGACGAGTTCGTCAGCGATCCGGCCAAACCCGTGCCCTACACCACCGAGATCACGACCGCCTGGTGGGCCGAGTACATGACCGAGGATCAGCGTTTCGCGGCCCGACGCCCGGACGTGCTGGTGTACCGCTCGCAGGCTCTCGAGGAGGACCTGACCGTGGCCGGACCGATGATGGCCCGGCTGTGGGTCTCGACCACCGGCGCCGACGCCGACTGGGTGGTGAAGGTCATCGACGAGTTCCCGGCTCGTCTGCCGGGTTTTGAACCTGATCTTGATGAACCGGATGGCGATGAGCCCGACCTCGGCCACACCCAGCGGCTGGTCCGCGGCGAGGTCTTCCGGGGACGCTTCCGGTCGGGCTACGAGAAACCCGAGCCCTTCGTGCCGGGCGAGGTCACCGAGGTGGCCTTCGAGCTCCAGGACGTCCTCCACACCTTCAAGCGCGGGCACCGGATCATGATCCAGATCCAGAGCACGTGGTTCCCGCTCGTGGACCGCAACCCGCAGAGCTGGGTGGCAAACATCTTCGAGGCCGAGGAGGACGACTTCATCAAGGCCACTCACCGCGTCCACCGCTCCTCGGCCCACCCCACCGCGCTCGAGGTCGGCGTCTTGGTGACGACGGTCGATGAATGAGCAGAATCGGGGGCGGAGATGAACCCCGCCCCTGCGGGTGGTGTGTCAGATCGGCGGGCGGAAATAGACCCCGCCCCTTTGGGTCGTGCCGTGTACTCGTAGGGGAGGGGTTTATCCCCTCCCATCCGACACGCATCCGCTCATGTGCGGGCTATTTCACCGTCCGCGAGCGAGGACCGCTCGGTCGCCCATGATGCGGCTGAACTCGGAGAGGATCTCGCTGCTCGCGATCGCCAGGTGGACGCAGTCCCTGCCCGGGGTGTGGAAGTCGGCGCGGACGCAGCAGTATCCCAGGCCCGCCCCGTTGCCGGCCGGCCGCACGACTCGGTCGTTGATGCCGATGACCCGACCTCGTGCGTCGATCAGCGGGCCGCCACTGTTCCCCGGCAGGATGTCGGCGTTGTGCAGGATCATCGACGTGTGTGCCTGCAACTGCCGCGCATAGTCGCGGAGCAGGTAGGTCTCGGCGTCGCGAATGAGCTGACCGCGCGAATACCGACGCACCAGGAGTTTGCGGTTGCTCGGGGGGAGCACGCCCCAGCTTTGGCGCAAGGTCAGGTTGGGCCACCCGACGGCGACGACGGGATCGAAGCCGTTGTCATCGACGTCGGTCCCACCAAGGATCGGAGTCGGGAGCTTCGAATCGTCGGGGACAGCGACCTTTAGGAATGCGAGGTCCTTTTCGGGGATCTCGGCGACGATCTCGACGGCCCGCGCCAAATTCCTGAGCCAGTGGGAACCGTTGCTGTTGAAGCCGACGACGTACCGGCAGGGGGGTGCGTCGCAGCGCACGACGTGCGCGTTGGTGACCACGTACGCCACCCAGCCGGTGGGTTGCGAGGCGTCGGGCCCGGTCTGGAGCACGAGACCCGACCCCCAGTTCGTGCCGAACCTGATCCGTACGTTCTCGCCGACAAGCCCCTCGCTCTTTGCCACCAGCACCGTCGACTGCCATGCGTCCGATGCCCTCTCCGGCAGTCCGTCGCGGTTGGCGCTGAAACCCTCGGTTGGCGATTTGCCGTCGAGGGCCGCCGAGAAAGCCGCGGCGGTCAGAAAGAGGCCGAGCGCGACGGCCGGTCCGAGGACGGTACTCCTCATGGGATTGATCGACGACCGGCCGCCGACGGGTGAAGGTGCGGAAAACAGGCGTTGAAACATCGGGTCTCCACCAGGTCATTTGCGGGCGGTGGGTGGGGAGTTACGTTCACATCGATCGATCACGGCGCACCCGTAGCGCGGTTCGGGGATGCCGTGCCGAATTCCGATCCGGCACAAACCGATCAAGAGTGGAAAAACGGCGATGATCCGGGTTTCCGGTCGTGACATCCGAAAAATCGGATGAACTGCCTCCACTGCCCTGGAATCGACATCTCATACGGAGCCTAATAATGGCAAAGGAATTGCATGAGTTCTCAATAGACAAATATCAACATGAGAATGAGTCTGCTGTCAATGCCCGGAATCGAGAATTACGAGGGGACCCGAGCTGGGGTCCTCATGATCAGTCCGCCTGGTCTGCAAGGCCATCGACTGTAAATTCGACGGAAAGGGGGTTAGAGCTCAGAGTGTCTGCCGCACCCGGGGGGGTGTAGAGAGTGCGGGCCACAAACACGGCGCGTTGAACGGTGGCTGCAATGCGTCGGGCTCAATCTTCGAGGAAGGGCTGCCAATAAGTAAGGAGGACTCGGTATGAGAAGAACAATCTTTGTGTTTTGTGTGGCGACCCTGCTCGTGGGCGCCGTGGCATTCGGCCAGACCACGAGGGGCTCCATTAAGGTCACGGTCGATGATCCGGACGGCAGGATGCTGCCCGGGGCCACGGTGACCATCCAGTCTCCCGAG
>JAIVTZ010000210.1:0-6356 GCA_049188105.1 Deltaproteobacteria bacterium
TTTTCGCGGATCGTGCTCCTCAACGTAGCACTACTACGCCTGCGTCGCCCGATTCGCGAAAAACCCAACATCTGACTACCCTTCGCCGCCCTCGTTTAAAACCCGGTGAGAAGACCGGGCTAAGCGGTCTGCTGGTCGAAGTCCTCTAGGATTCTGACAACGACGTCGCCGATGCGCAACATGTTCTCGCGGCTGGAGGCCCCGATGTGGGGGGTCATGATGACGTTCGGCGCGTCATAGAGCGGGCAGGATTCGTCGGGCGGATCGGAGTACCAGACATCGGTCGCGTACGCCCGCACCTTGCCGGACTTCAAGGCCTCGACCATGTCCTCCTCGACAACGCAGCCGCCGCGGGCGGTGTTGAGGATCACAACCCCGTCCTTCATCTGGGCTATGGATCCGGAGTTGATCATGCCCTTGGTGGTGTCGGTCAGCGGCACGTGCAGCGAGATGTAGTCCGACTCGGCGAAGAGATCCTCGATGGTCACCAGATCGACGCACTCGTGGATCTTGAGCAGGGGGTCGAATGCGATCACCCGCATGCCGAAACCGATCGCGCGCCGCGCCAGCTCGGTGCCGATGTTGCCGGCGCCGATGAGACCCAGGGTCTTGCCCATGAGCTCGGTGCGCTTGAGCTTCTTTTTGAGCCAATCACGGTGCGTCATCCCGATGTGACCCTCGACCATCCGGGTCGGCACGGCGATCATCAGGGCGAAGGCGAGCTCGGCCACCGCCACCGCCGAGGCCGACGCGGTGTTGAAGACCTGGATCCCCTTCGAGCGGGCGTACTCGACGTCGATGTTGTCGAGCCCGACGCCGCCGCGAATGATGAGGCGCAGGTTCTTGGCCTGATCGATGTATTCAGGCGTGCACTTGGTCTTCGACCGCACCAGGACCACGTCCATCTCGGGCAGCCGCTCCTTGTCGTCGGTCACCTCGCCGAAGCCCTCGAGCTTGGCCGGCAGTGATGGATCGAACGCGTCGGAAATGAGTATCTTCATGGTCTATTCCCCTTCTGTTGAGTCGGCCAGCGGCCTCACGATGAGACCGGAACGGAGCTTTGGTTCGAACCAGGTGGATTTCGGCGGCATCACGAGACCGGCGTCGGCGACCGCGAAGAGCTGGTCGATCGAGGTCGGGTAGAGGGCGAAAGCCACCGCCCATTCCCCCGAGTCGACCTTGCCCTCGAGCTCGCCGAGGCCGCGGATGCCGCCGACGAAATCGATGCGCTCGTCCGCACGCGGGTCGCCGATCGCGAGGACCGGGGCCAATAGATTGTCCTGCAGGATGGCCACATCCAGACTTCTGACCGGGTCGTCGGCCGGGAAGCTGCCTTCTTTTGCGCTCAGGAGGTACCACCTGCCGCCGAGGTACATTCCAAACGACCTCGGGCCGTCCGGCCGCCCGCTGTCGTCCTCGGCGATCTCGAAGCTCTCGCCGACCCGTGCGAGAAAGGCATCGTGGTCCAGCCCGCCAAGATCGCGGATCGCCCGGTTGTAGTCGAGAATCATCATCTGGTCGTCGGGGAAGATCACCGACAGGAAGAAGTTGTAGGGCTCGCCGCCGGTGTGATTCGGGTTGGCGTCGCGGCGGAGGGCGCGGATCCTGGTACCGGCCGCCGAGCGGTGGTGGCCGTCGGCCACATAGAGCTCGGGAACCTGCTTGAACGCCGCCACCAGGGCGTCCCGGTCGGTGGGATCGCCGATGACCCACACCACGTGCTGGATGCCGTCGGGGGCGGTGAAGTCATAGACCGGGTCGGCGGCGGTCAGGCGATCGACCAGCGAGTCGATCTCGGGCCTCGCCTTGTAGGTCAGAAAGACCGGACCGGTGTTGGCGTCGAGCGCGTCCACGTGGCGGGTGCGGTCGTCCTCCTTGACCGGCCGGGTGTGCTCGTGCTTCTTGATCAGATCGGCCTCGTACTCGTCGACGCTGGCGCCCGCGACCAGACCGGTCTGCACGTGCTCGCCCATCCGCTGACGGTAGAGATACAGGGCCGGCGCGCCCTCGCCGACGAGGGTGCCGTCGTCGATCAAACGCCGCAGATTCTCCGCCCCCTTGGCGTAGACCTCATCCGAGTACAGATCGATTCCTTCTTCGAGGTCGATCTCCGGTTTGACGACATGGAGAAAGGACAGCGGGTTGTCCGCCGCCATCTCCCGCGCCTCGGCGGTCGAAAGCACATCGTACGGTGGGCTCGCGACCTCGGCGCAGACATCCACTCGCGGACGCCAGGCTTTGAATGGTTCCACACGGGCCATAAATCACTCCTGACTGAATCTCCGGCAGGTCTCGCCGAGCTGGTGAAATCTATCAGCGATCCACCAGGCTAAGCTGCCGTTGATTCAGTGATTTAGTTTTCCTGCGTACCACATCACGCTGCACCTTCATGGTGAAGCGTTTGGCACGATACGCCACATGATACAGCACCTTGTGAAAAAGCGACACAAGCACCTCGATCGCGCGTGCGGAATGCTCCGCGTACGCATTGTCAGGAGGAACTTTTTTCCTCAGTCTTGCCCGCAGAAGAAGAAGATGAGCGGGCCGCTCTCGGCGATCGACCGCCGGAGTTCTCGGCCTGCCATCTTAAGATGATGAGTCTTCGGTTACCTGATCTGTTACGGCGGAGTCGACTGGCCGTAAAAGTCATCGCCCCAACAGACCACCGACCCGTCGGTTCCTTTTGGGTGCCACGTTCACCGTTGCTGAATTGTGTTGATCGCTCGAAATCCACATTTCGCTCATGGGTGCCCATGGTTGCTGCATTCACAAGCTAACAACTGTGGAATTGTGAACGTGGCACCTATCCTGTATGAATGTGACGTAGATCGCAAAAATCATGGATGGCCCGGGTTTTGGTTCCCTCGTATACTAAAATAGTTTTGTACAGGAGTGTTTCCGATTCGAACGATTGGGTGGTTGATTAGGTAGTTGTTGGTTTGAGGTCTCTTTTTTCTATTAACGGTTCTTTGGAAAAAAGGAAAAAAGGTGAATAAAGGCTTCTCATTAGTCGAGGTCGTCATTACAATCGCGGTGATTGCAATGATTTCTGTGATCTTCATCAGCAAGATCATCGGTGTTCAGGATGCCGCCACCACGGTCAAGTGTCTTGCGGATATGGAGGCATTCGCTGCGGAGATCGAATCACTCAAACTCGAAGGGCCAGCCCCCCTCCAAAAGGAGGTTGCTAATCATATCAACTTCAGTGGGAAGTACAAGAACTACTACTACATTCCGAACAACAAGGACAGCAATAGTGGTCATGGAAATGACCTTGACGGGTGCGACGAAGACAATCCTGGCGCCTCCCTCCCTGGTCGAACCTGTTTACCGATGCGATTTATCATCATTTGCACGCACACGACGCATGGAAATAACAGCGATGCGAAGTACTGCTTCAAGGTCGATGGGAGGCCCCCACAGATCGTGGCATACGAAGAGTTCCGGCACACCTATCTTCAGAATGCAGCGTGGTGGCCCTATGAAGATCCAGGCTACGACAACTGGATCGGTTGGGTGCCGAAGAAGTGAGGTGACTATGGGACCTCAGACAGTGGCATTGATCCCTTTACGCGTCACTACCGGCATTTACTGAGCTCTTCATCAAGACGCACCACCTGCTCCCCGAACTCCACGGCAACGGCCATGATCTTCGCCAGAAGATCGTCAATCCGCTTCTCCTCGCCAACCTCCACCTCTCGCGACCTCCGAACGACCGTGCCCGCGATGTTACCGGGTTCAGACCCCCGATGCGCCGGAAGCTCGGTGCACCGGCGCCTGCACGATGTGGAGGACTGACCCGTGTGCCGGATACAATAGAGTTGTGCAACCGTCGGAGCCTTTGCCGAGCAACCGAAGGGAAATCCAATGAACACACCAGCGGATGATGTCAAACTTGATTTTTGGACGAAATTCTTCAGGCGGCGTTACTATCTCATCGATCCCCGGCGCCAGCTGGCCGTCACGATCAGGATCGCCGGCTTGGTCTTGGTCCTGTTGATCACCATCAACGCCGTGATCGCCTGGCAGTCCCACACAACCACCAATCAGGTCATGGCCAGGAACCCCAACCTCGGGGAGATAATGCGCGCCACCGATCTCCGAAATCTGGCCATCCTGGCCGGAATCTCGCTGATCATTTTCGCGATGGTGGTGACCCGGTCGATCCAGTACACCCACCGCACGGCCGGCGCCGTCAACAAGGTCGGGCAGAGCATGGAGATGCTCGCGGCGGGCGATTTCGACTTCACCCTCAGGCTTCGCCGCGACGACAGCATCCGCGCTCTCGAGGGCCCCTTCAACAAGTTGGCGGAGACCCTGTTGCGGTATGCCGATGAGGATTATCGGTCAATGACCAGGCTGGCCGATGAGATCGAGGAGCAGGGCAACCCGGGGGGCGCCAAGATACTGCGCAGGATCGCGGAATCCAGAGGGCGCCGCGCCGGCTGAGAGGATCATGAAGGTGCCATAAAGATCGTTGCAGGTTAGGCTTTTTCCAATGAGCCACCCGACGAGGCACATCCGCAGGTGACACAGAAGAGGGTTATCGCCAAGATCCCCCGCACTCTGTTGACCTTCATGAGCAGCTCCCCCCGATACTCAGATTTCGCGCCACGTTCTCTTGATCGTTTCAGACAACAACTTCGCGCAGCGCGTTCACCAGCACATCGATCTGATCCTCGGTGTTGAAGATCGACAGCGAGATGCGGAGGCCGTTGAGGTCGTGGCTGGTCATGGGCCGGCAATCGATATGGCGCCGCTCGGCCAATGCCGTTGCAACCTCGCGCACCGGGTGTCCCACCACCTCGACGGTGGTGATACCGCACGACAGCTCGTCGCTGGCCGGGGTTTTGAACCGGAACCGCCGGTCATCCTCCAGGCTCCTGCGGAAATACGCCTTCAAGGCTTGGATCCGCGCCTCGCGACGGTCGGTCCCGACGAGGTTCTGGAAGTCGAAGGCGGTGCCGAGGCCAAGCACCTCGGGGAGGTTGCGGGTGTTGTAGTTCTCGAGCCGGCGGATCGAAGTGTCCTCCCAGCCCCTGGTGACAATCAACGGTTTGAGGAAATGCTGCGACTCCCGCCGGGCATAGAAAACGCCCACCCCCTTGGGGGAGAACAACCACTTGTGGGACGACGCGGCGTAGAAGTCGCAGCCGAGATCGTGGAGATCGACGTTGATCATGCCCGGCGCCTGCGCGCCGTCGACCGCCACCAGGATCGCGCGCGGCCGCGCCATCTCCACCACCTGCCGCACCGGCAGGATGAGACCGTTGGTGTTGACGACGTGGCACATCGAGATGACCCGGGTGCGTGGGGTGATCGCGCGGCGGTAGACCTCGGTGAGCTCTCCGGGGTCCGATGGAAGGATCGGCAGTACCGGCCGTATCAGCCGCACCCCTTTTCGCTCCTGCCAGTACTGCCAGGGAACGGTGCCCGATGGGTGCTCGTGGTCGGCGACGATGACCTCGTCGCCGGGCTCGAGATCGAGGCTCGAGGCGATGAGGTTCATCCCTTCGGTGGTGTTGTGGATGAGCGCGATCTCCTCCGGCGACGCCGCCAGGAGATCGGCCGCTTTGGCGCGAACCTTTTCCTTCTCCTCGGTCCACCCTCCCCACATGTAGCGCGAGGGGAAGGCGTCCAGGGTGCGGCGGAAGGCCTCGGTGGCGTCGGCAACCAGCGCCGGCGACGGCCCGAGCGAGGCGTTGTTGAAGTAATGGAGACCAGGCTCGAAGCGGAACTGGCGCTGCACCAGCCGCCAGTAGTCCTTGCCGAGGGCATCCACCGAAGACGCGGAGGCGAGCTCATCGACTGCTACTCGCAACGCCTGCTGATCGGCGGCGAGAAGGAGAGCGGTTCCGCTGATGCCGGCGATGGTCGTCGTGAGAAATGTGCGGCGGCTGTGTTCGGTCACTATCGACCTCCAACAGCTCCCATGCTACCCCCGCCATCGGCATTCATCGACCGGTTGTCGTGACCTCGTCAGATGGCCGCGCTTTCTAGAGAACGGACGCGCGCTCTTCGGTGCATTGGTGCGCTGCTTCAGCCGGAAACGGCTGGCGACACCGAGAGACAAAAAAGGGGGTCTCCCCGATTCGGCAGCCGGCATCATCGCATCGGACATCATGGTGACGTGCTTTAGACGATGAAGAGTGGTACAACGGAGCATGGAGGTTCAACCGTGGGAGCAGCAGCACTGTCTGATTGACGGCCACCGGCTCGCCTATGTGCGCTGCGGTGCCGGCGAGCCGTTGCTTCTGATCCACGGACTCACCACGAGCTCGTTTATCTGGGACGATCTTCTGCCGATCCTCGAAGGAACCGCCGCAAGTCGGGCGAGATTTATCTCGAAATCCTCA
>JAIVTZ010000211.1:0-6355 GCA_049188105.1 Deltaproteobacteria bacterium
CGATGACGTCTCAATCTGCTTGATCCGACGGGCCCGAGGAACTCATCGGCGGCGGCGACGTCTCATATCTCGTGACCGACGACACCAAGAACCCGTCGCAGAGAAAATCGACGACAATGGATTACACGCTGAATCCATTTTCATCGACGCGGGTATGGGGGGGCGTGAATGGGCAAGCATCCTTTCCTGTTGGATCCACAATGAGCAGCTCGGCCGACCGAGAGCTCACGGTGGTCGGAGGTGTCCGGGCCGGTGTGGAAAAGGACCTGATCCTGCGCCACCTCGAGGGTGACGGTGATGCCTTCGCCGAGCTCGTCGGCCGCTACCGGGCGCCGGTGTACTCCTACCTCGCCCGCTGCGGGGTGGCGACGGACGACCGGGACGACGTCTTTCAGGACATCTTCATCCGCATCCACCGCGGCGCCGCCTCCTACGACCCCGGCCGTCCCCTCCACCCCTGGCTCTTCACCATCGTTGCCAACGCCGTGCGCAACCACCTCCGGCGGCAACGGGTGCGCTCGCTGGTGGGCTCGGCCGACCAGGTCGGCGAGACCACCGCGAGCAACCCCGGCGCCGAGCGGGTCACCGCCGGACGGCAGACGATGGCCTGGCTCGAGGAACGGATCAAGGAGCTGCCCCTGGCCCGCCGCGAGGTGCTGCTCCTGGCCTGCGTGGAGAGCCTGCCTTTGAGTGAGGTCGCCGCCGTGCTCGGCCTGCCGCTTGGCACGGTGAAGACCCACCTCCGGCGAGCCCGGCTGACCCTGGCCGAGGAGCTCGCCCACCGCAACGCCTCGGAGGTCGAGTCATGAAATGCTCCAAGCTCCGCCGCCTGCTCGCCGACCATGGCCCGAAAGGCCTCGCCGGCAACCAGAAGGCCGAGGACCACCTCGTCGCCTGTGCAGAGTGCTACGCCGTGCTCGAGGCCATGGCCGAGGTCGACCGGCTGTTGCCCGCGCTCGAGATCCACGATGTGGCGGACGAGGTCGTGGACCAGCTTCTCGCCCGCCCCGAGCTCAAGACTCCGCCCGGCGCCGGGGTGGCGGGAGCAGCCGGCCGCTTTGCTCGAGCGCGGGCCCGGCTCAACACGGTGTCACCGCTTCTGGCCAGGATTCATCCCCTCCAGTGGCTCGGCGGTGTACTCGACCGCGCCCGCCAGACCCGTCTGCGCTGGGGCTTCGTCGCCGTGCCGGCAGTACTCCTGATCGGTTTCATCTCCGTGGTGACCATGCGCTCCGCTGACGACGCGACAAATCCCCAGGAGATTTTCGCGGTCAAGAAGGTCAAGACCAAGCCCTCGGGCGCCGAAGCCGAGGAGCAGACGAAGACGAACATGCGGGAAGAGAACGAGCGGCTCTCGAGGCAGGCGGCCGACAGCGCAGGCGAGCGCGGCGCCGATGAGGCCGGTCGTGGCGGAGACATCCGCCAACGCATCAAGGGTCAGATCGAATCGATGAACGGCCCCAACCCGGCGACGAGGTCCGTGCCCATTCCCGATCCCATCCCCGAGGAGCCCGAGTCCCTCAGGGGAGCCGGGGCAGAGGTCAGTGTCGGAGGAAGCTTCGGGCTCGTCTCCGATGACAACCTCGTCCTCGGTGTCCCCGATGCACCTCCGCCACCGGAGCCCCTCGCCATTGCCGACGCCTTCGCCGACGAGGATCGCAGGGACCTCGGGCCGGAATCCGATGTGGAGGTCTTTACCAACAAGGCCGAGACATCTTCGGAGACCACTGCCGGATCTGACAAAGACGGTGTCCTGCGGAAATCGAACCACGTTCAAAGCAACGAGAAATCCGTAGTGCAGAACCGGGCGGCCACCCGCGAGCTCGACGAGTTCCGGCGCAAGCTGAACAATCTCGAGGCTCAGGTTGTCGCCCTCCGAGATCTCGGTGATGACGAAAACGCCGATCTCCTCGAAGGGCAGCTCCCCGAGCTCAAGAAACGCCTCGAGGACGCCGAGGTGGCCGGCGGCAAGAGAGACTCGTCCTCCGTCTCCGCCCCGGCCCGCTCGCAGCCATCCGTGGTCGACGACGACGCTCTTGCCGCCGCCCGGCGCTTCCTCGCCGCCCGCAACCAGGTCGAGGGCCTCAGCTTCCGCGAGGCCCGGGGCTACTGGGCCAACACCTACGTGCCCGGTGACCGCACCCTGCGCCAGCTCAAGGCCCGCCTCGACCGGGCGGCGGGGGCGGGAGCCACCGGCACCCTGCACGACGGCTCGCGCCAGATCTCCCAGCCCTTCGACGCCCCCAATACTGCCGCCCTGGCCGTTTACCTGCACGGCGACCGCCGCGGCGTCGAGACCCGAGAGCGCATGCTCGTCCAGATCGGCCTCAAGGGTACGCCGCGCCGTTCCGGTGTTCGCCCGAATATGAACGTGGGCCTGGTGCTCGACCTGCGCGGCGAGATCGATACCGACACCGCCGCCTCGATGCGCGCCCTGCTCGCCGCCTTCGCCTCCTCGGCCGAGCTCGGCGACCGCTTCAGCCTCACCGTGGCCGGTCGCCCCGGCGGCACGATCCTCCCGCCCGGCGACCTCCGCCACGGACCCCTCACCGTGGCCATGGCCGAGCTATTCGGCGACGATGCCTCGGGTGAGGTCCTGAGCCTCGATCGGGCGGTGGCTGCGGCCCT
Source organism: Deltaproteobacteria bacterium (assembly GCA_049188105.1). Lineage (GTDB taxonomy): Bacteria > Acidobacteriota > Thermoanaerobaculia > Thermoanaerobaculales > Sulfomarinibacteraceae > Sulfomarinibacter. Next base: position 2,629 of record JAIVTZ010000211.1, read on the forward strand.
GGCCACAGTGCGCGCCGACGACGACCCCAACGCCCCCCTCGGCAGCTCGGCGCTGATCGTGGTCACCGCCCAGCGCCTCGGCGGCTTCACCGGCCGTCTCGCCGCCATGGCCCACCAAAGTGCTGTGGACGGCGTGCCGTGGAGCGTGATCGGCATCGGCCAGGGCATCGACCTGGGCGAGCTCGACGCCCTCGTGCTCGCCGGTCAGGGCAACCGCCGGCTGCTCACCTCGGGCGCCGACGCCGAGTCCCTCGTCGACCGCGAGCTGACGGCGGTGAGCCGGGTGGTGGCCCGGGCCGTGCGCCTGCGCATCCGCCTCGCCCCCGGCGTGCAGCTGGTAAACGTCATCGGCTCCGAGCGTCTCGACCAGCGCCGCTCCCAGCAGGTGCGGGATGCCGAGCAAGCCATCGACCAGCGTCTGTCCCGCAACCTCGGCATCCAGACCGACCGCGGCCTCGACGAGGATGGTATCCAGATCGTCATCCCGAGCTTCTACGCCGACGACGCCCACGTGGTCTTGCTCGACGTGGTGGTGCCGGGGTCGGGCCCGGTGGCCGATGTCACCGTGCGCTACAAGGATCTGGTCCACATGAAGAACGGCGTCGCCCGCGCCCACCTCCGGGTGGGTCGCTCCGAGTCCGCCGACGGTCCCCTCGAGCGCAACGTGCTCGCCAATCTGGTGGCCACCGAGGTGGCCTCGCGCCTCGACCGCGCTGCCGACGCCGTGGCGGGCGGCAACATCGCCGCCGCCCAGACCGTCCTGGGCGACACCCTGAACCTGGTCCGGGGCATCACCAGCCTGGTCGAGGGCTTTGCCCAGGATCCCGATCTCGAGGCCGACATCGAGATGCTCGCCGGCTACCTCCAGGCCCTGTCCGCCCTGCCGGCGAATGATGCCGCCCAGCTCCAAAACGCCGCCGACTCCCTTCGCTACGCCGGCCGGCTCAAGGTCTTGCCGCCGCCGATGGGCGACGACGAGCCCACACCGTGAAGGAGAACACCGTGTCCAGATTTAGCACCGCCGCTGTCGTCGCCCTCATGCTCAGCACCGCCCTCGTGACCGCCCAGGAGGAGCTCGATCCCGGGCAGGTCAAGCTGCCCCTCGGCCAGTACAACAGGCTCGTGGACGCGTCGCGGGATCCGGTCGACCCGCCGGCGCCGGCGCCGGCGGACTACGCCCTCGGCACCGCCACCATGTCGGTGACGGTGGCCACCACCGAGCCCCTGGCCACCGCCGAGGTCCAGCTCCAGCTCCGGGTGGAGGTGCTCGAGGACGGCTGGGTGACGGTGCCGGTCCTGCCCCTCGGCACCCCGGTGACCAACGCCACCGTGGGCGGCAAGAGCGTGCAGCTCTTCGCCACCGAGCGCGGCCTCGCCTGGGGGGCCAAGAAGGCCGGGGTCTACTCCATGGTGCTCCACTACAAGGTCGACGCCGCTCGCTCTGACTCGGGCTTCACCCTGGCCGTACCGGCGCCCCCCGGTACTGCGGTCAACCTGTCGGCCTCCCTGCCCGGGTCGGGTCTCGACGTGGCCGTGATCCCGTCGGCGGGCACCCGCACCCGGACCTCGGGCAACACCACCCGGGTGACGGCCACCGCGCCGCCCTCCTCGGGCATTCAGATCTCCTGGCGGCGGCCGGTCACCGACACCCACAGCGTGGGTCGGGCCAGCTACAAGGGCCGCCTGACCGGCGATGCCGTCACATGGTCCGGCGAGATCGTGGTCGAGGTCTTCACCGACGACACCATCACCCTCGACCTCCTGCCCCGCTCCACCACTCTGCGTGAGGTGAGGGTGGACGGGCGGCCGGCACCGATATTGGTCCACGGCTCGAGCTTCGCCACCCTGGTCAAGGGCCAGGGCAAGCACACCGTGGTGGTCGGCTTCCAGGTGCCCGTGGACCGCTCGTCGGGGCCGCCCAAGGTGGCGGTGACCGTGCCGCCGGTGCCCGTATCCCGATTCGAGCTCACCCTTGACGGAAAGAAGGAGGTGTCGGTGACGCCGGCCTCCAACGTGGAGAACAAGGTGGCGGGCGGTGTCACCCGGGCCACGGTGTATGTCCCCATGACGTCCGACGTGACCTTCACCTGGGCCGAGGCGGTGCCCGATGACATTCGTGCCGAGGTGCGGGCCAATGTCGGCCTCTACCACCTGCTTCACGCCGAGGAGGGGGTGCTCTACGTGCACGCCCTGGTTCTCTTCGACGTCACCCGCGGCGAGACCAGCTCGGTGACGCTCGAGGTGCCGCCCGGGGTCCAGGTCAACCGCATCACCTCGCCGTCAGGCGCCGTGGCCGACTGGCGCATGGGCGAGGCCGAGAAGGGGGGCGCTCGGGAGGTCACGGTGTTCCTCGACCGCAAGGTGGAGGGTGAGCTCCTCATCGAGATCTACTACGACCGCTCCCTCGCCCAGGACGAGTTAGTGCCGGCACCGCTGTTGTCGGCGTCCGGGGTCCAACGCCAGCGCGGTATGGCGGCCCTCTTGTCGTCGAAGGACCTGACCTTGAAACCCGAGGACGAGGGCGGCGCTACCCGGGTGGGCGAGAACCAGCTGCCGGCCTTTGTGCGCGAAGAGGTGGAGCTGACCGTGGCCCACACCTTCAAGTACGTGGGGGCGGCCCCGTCGATCGTCATCGCCGCCTCTGAGCCCGAGCGAAAGCAGGGTCGCTTCGACGCCCAGGTGGACACCCTGGTGTCCCTGGGCGAGGTGACCATGCGCTGCTCGGCCACCGTCGAGCTCAACGTCAAGTCCGGCGGCATCACGGATCTGGTTCTCGACCTGCCGGCCGGGGTCAACCTGCTCGGCCTGGCGGGCCCCTCCATCCGCACCCACACCGTGGCCACCGAGGGTGGGGCCCAGCGCATCGACGTGGCCTTCACCCAGGAGATGGAGGGCCAGTTCCGCCTCGAGGTGGAGTACGAGCACATCATGGTGGACTCCGAGGCCGATGTGGAGGTGCCCACCCTGGCCGTCCGCGGGGCCGAGGTCGAGCAGGGCCGGCTCGCGGTTGAAGCCCTGAGCGCGGTGGAGGTCCAGGCCTCCACCAAGAGCCAGCTCACCGACCTCGACGTCAACGACCTGCCCCAGCAGTTGGTTCTGCGTACCACCAACCCGATTCTCATGGCCTTCAAGTACGTCAAGGCCGAGCAGCCGTCGCGCCTGGTGCTCACCGTCACCCGCCACCAGGTGGTGGAGGTCCAGGAAGCGGCCATCGACCGGGCCATCTACACCACCCTCTTCACCTCCGACGGTCTGGCGGTGACCACCGCCCGCTTTATGGTTCGCAACAGCCGCAAACAGTTCCTGCGCGTCGAGCTGCCGGTGGGCTCCACCGTGTGGTCGGCCTTTGTCGACGGCCGGCCCGAGAAGCCGGCTCTCGGCGAGGAGAGATCCAACGAGGTCTTGATCAAGATCGTCACCTCTACCCGCGGCTTTCCCGTGCAGCTGGTCTACGCCACCGACGGCTCCAAGATCCGCGGTCTCGGCCGGCTCCGCTCGACCCTGCCCCGACCCGACATCCTGGTCACCAGCTCGCGCTGGGACGTCTACGTACCCGACGGGCTGAGCTATGGAGATCCGTCCTCGAACATGGAGATCGTGGTCGCCGGGGTTCGCGAGGGCTTGGACCAGCTCGAGCGCCAGATGGCCGGGGACCGGGAGGAGGCGGCTAAACAGCGGGCGGTGGAGCCCCTTCGCATCGCCGTGCCCACCTCGGGCATCCACTACG
>JAIVTZ010000212.1:0-6332 GCA_049188105.1 Deltaproteobacteria bacterium
AGGTGGCGGGTAGATGAGACTTGTATCTTGTATCTTGGATCTTGGATCTTGTGCCCGGTTGAGCTACCTGCTGCCGATGGGGTTGAGGCCGGCTTCCTCGGCCCGTCCGACTTGGTTGCGCCCGCCCTCTTTCGCCTTATAGAGAGCGTTGTCGGCCGCCTGCATGAGCTCGACCTGTTCGCTCGCATCATCCGGGAAACACGCGACTCCACCACTGATGGTGACGCACCCCAACGGTTGGGTTGCACCGCCTTCGAACGGAAACTCCTCGATTCGCTGGCGAATCGTCCCGGCCGCGATCATCGCCTGGGCGGCGGACCGATTCGGCATCACGAGCAGAAACTCTTCACCCCCGAACCGTCCGAACACATCGTCGGCGCGGACCGTCTCCTTGACCAGTTGCGACAGCTGGGTGAGAAGCCGGTCGCCGGCAAGATGGCCGTTGGTGTCGTTGTATATCTTGAATTTGTCGAGATCGAACATGAAGATCGAGACCTTGCCTCCCGTGCTGCGGGCCCGGTGGAGGGCCATGCCGAGGCGGTTCAAGAGCGCTCCCTTGTTGAAGATCCTGGTCAGCTTGTCGACCTCTGCCTCGACTACTTTCTCCCGGTATGCCTGTACATTCTTCCACGTCAAGGCGCCGACACGGGCGATCATCTCGAGCACGTCGCGTTCACTGTCATGGTGGCGATCGGGGCGGGAGATGGCCAGCACGCCGAGCGTGTCTCCGCCGGCCATCATAGGCGCGATGATGTCGTATTCGGGTTCCGATGTCATCTGGGAGCGCTGGTAGCTGGCAATTTGGTGGTTTTCGAAGTCCTTGCGCACCATGACTTGCTTCCGCTCGGCCGCCAAGCCGGCCTGTCCCTCGCCGAAGCTAAACTCCATGCCCTTTTGAAGGGAACCCCTGGTCGAATGGAGGGCAACCACCGAAAGCCGCGGAACCTCCTCAGGATCACCGCCGGCCGAGCCGCGCCGCACGAGCACCACTGCCACCTCGGGGCCGTATATTTCAACCATCGCCTTGAGCAGAGCTTGCGGGATCATCCTCACCTGATTCTCGGCGTGCATCTCTGCGAGCAAACGGGCAAAAACGCGATAGAAGTCGACCAAAAAGTTGAGGTCGTGCTCGAGCCGCCGAAACTTCCTGGCCGACTCGTCTTTGACCTCCCGAACCGCATTCTCCGCTTCTCGCCGGGACGCAGAGGCTCGGCGCAGGGCCAGCAACAGGGCCACTACGATGACAAGCAATGCCGGCACCAGGAACGTCGCCAGATTGGCGAGCGGTAGCATTTGCATGAGGTCCGTCAAACCATCTCCTCTTGTTTATTTCCCGTGTCCCGCCACAGCGCCTGCTGGCGCAGATGGGCGAGCATTATCCATATGATTGTACATCGAAACAAGCCCGCATATTTCACCAACTTCCTGCTTCGGCCGCCGATGTACAGCACGTAGCCCGCATATCTCACCAGCTTCCTGCTGCGGCCGGCGATGCACCGCACCGAGCGTCTACTGCGGGCGGCTATTCGTTCGTCACCGCCGCAGGCGGAATGCGCAGGAGCAGGGTGCGAGATCCACACGGCGGCGGCAGTGGATCGTCGACGATGCCGGTGACGGCGTTGTCGGAAACCAGCCACAGCGCGCCGTCTCCGGTCACCGCGATGCCTTCGACATTGTTGCTCCAACCTTCCCTTGCGAGTGCGCGCAGGAGCACCGTCAGGTCGAGCACCACCCGAGCGGCACCGGTAGCGAGATCGACGGCCACGATCTCGTATCGCTCCCCCGGGTACTGGGTCTTCAGCGCGATCATCCGTTCGCCCCACCAGGCGAGCCCGGTCAACCTCCAGGTGCAGTCCGGAAGTTCGATATCCAGGGGGTCGCCATCGGCCGTCAGGCGCCCCCCGTGCCGGTGGAGGCGATAGATCCGCGAAACACAGCCCCCGACCTCGGTTTCGCTGCGTTCCAGAAGCAGAAACACCCTGTCGCCGTCACGGTCGATCTCGATGCCCTCGAAGCCGATCTTTCCACCCTCGACGTCAACTCCATCAATGGCAAGCTCCCGAGCGACCAGCGGCTCACCTTCGAGGTCTGCGGCCGAGGAATCGTCATCCCCGATGGTCACCTCGTACACCGCCGCATGGGCCTCGTCGCACAGGAGCACGCCGCCATCGATCACGGCAACCCCTTCGAGCTCCGAGTGCCGCGGCACTTCGAGCCGCCGAACCCGGGCCCGCGCCTCAACCTCCGGGTCAATGACCAGGAGACGGGCGTACTTTTCCGACGACAGGTAGAGGGCATGCTCCGACGCCGCCAAACCCGACGCCTCGAGCGCAAAACCCTGCCCGAAAGACGGGTCGTCAGACTGCCAGCGGACCACCTCGGCCTGAGCCACGTCCCATGGCGGCTCTTGATTGTCCGGAACCGCTGCGGACCTGCAGCCGAGGCCGGCGATCAGGCCCGCCAGGAGACAGAAAACGCCCGATCTCCCGCGCGTGATCAGGCGATGCACCGCCATTGTCATATCGAGTTTTTCCCGATGCGTCGACGCTCCGGGAACAACGTCAACAGGCCATCTACCGAAGCACTTCCAATGCCGCGCTCGGTCACCAATCCGGTGATCAATCGCGCCGGGGTCACGTCGAAAGCGAAGTTTCCGGCCGGGCAGCCCGGTGGGGCGATCTCGACGGTCGTCAGCATCCCGTCGCTCGTCCGACCATGCACCAGGGTCAGCTCCTCCGGTGGGCGTTCCTCGATCGGGATCTCGGCAACACCGTCGCTGATCTCCCAATCGATGGTCGTGGACGGCAATGCGACGTAAAAGGGCACGTCGTTGTCGTAGGCCGCGAGCGCCTTGAGATAGGTGCCGATCTTGTTCGCCACATCGCCGTGGGCGGTCGTGCGGTCGGTTCCCACCAGACATATGTCGACCTTGCCGTGCTGCATGAGGTGGCCGCCGGCATTGTCGGCGATCAGGGTGTGGGGAACCCCGTGGGCCGCAAGCTCGAACGCCGTCAGCGCCGCTCCCTGGTTGCGCGGTCGTGTCTCGTCCACCCACACGTGAACCTCGACTCCCGCATCGTGGGCCATGTAGACCGGCGCCAGGGCAGTCCCCCAGTCGACGGTGGCCAGCCAACCCGCGTTGCAGTGGGTCAACACATTGAGCGGTCGCCCCCCGCCGCCCTCCGCCAGACCTTCGAGGAGTGTGAGACCATGCTCGCCGATTCGCCGGCACAATTCGACGTCTTCGTCACAGATTCGCGCCGCCGCGGCCCAGGCGGCACCCGCCCGCTCGGACGCCGGCAGCTCACCGACCGCCGCCCCCATCTCGCCCAGCGCCCACAAGAGGTTGGCCGCGGTCGGCCGGGTTGCGGCCAGCACCTCGACCGCCCCGCGCAACCCGTCATCCGAAGGGTTGTCGCGGAGGGCGAGCGCCATCCCGTAGGCGGCGGTGGCCCCGATGAGCGGCGCCCCCCGTACGCGCATGGAGCGAATCGCCTCCGCCGCAGTCTCCAGAGACTCCAACCTCCGAACCTCGAAGACGTGGGGCAGAAGCGTCTGGTCGATGACCTCAACCGCCAGCCCGTCGTCGGACGGCCAAATCGTCCGATACCACCTGTCACCAATTCTCATGGGCGCGAGTGTAGCGTGCCTCGCCGCCTCGATGAATTTCGGATTTCGGATTTCGGATTTCGGATTTGACGTCCCGCAGCTTGAATCCTCCGCCGGGAAGCCTCAGTCGGCGTGGCGCTGTCGCGGAGGGCCTCGTCGCCCGGCAATTTGCCGGCACGGGGAACCTGGTTGTGCTCGTCACGCACAGCGCTTCCAGCACCGTCGACACACCACAATCAGCCTCGAAAGATATATTCACTCCCTCCCCTCGGAAAGACGCGGTGGGCGTAGCCCGCGGACGGCGGGCGGCCTCGTAGACGGGCAGGGATGATGGAAACCGAGAACTGTGTCTTGGCGTATACTGCACGTGCGCGCAAACGAGAAAATCGCGCGCGAATCAAAGGAGGGCATATGTCGCGAAGAGCAACAATTCTAACCCTGTGCGTTCTCCTCGGTCTTGCCGGCGCCTGTGCAAAACAGGAGCAGGCAATGACTCCGGAGGAGGAGGCCTTTGCAGCTCTCAGGACCGCCTGGAGCGAAGCCGAAACCGCCGAGGACAAGACCGCGCTCGCCAGAGACTATCTGGCCCAGTTTCCGGACACCGAGCACAGTGCCTCGATGGCCGGGGTCATCGTCTACTACATGGGAAACGAGATGGAAGATCCCGACGGAGCGTATGAGGTCGTGTCCGCTGCCCTGGACCGGGTCGAAGACCCGGAGCAGCGCTTCGGCGTGAGCATGGAGCTGCTGAGTCTTTCGGACTCGGTGGACGTCCCCCTGGACATCGCCCAGGTGGCAATCGACCTCGGCGCTGTCCGTCCGCTGACGTACAGTGAGAACCTCTCCGTGGTCGAGACGGCAACCGACCTCGAAGAGTGGACGGTGGCGGACGAGCACGCTCTCGGCGCGCTGGAGCTCGCGACTCCCGAGACCTATCGGGCCGACTATCCCGATCGTGAGTTCACCGATGAGGAGATTGCCTCGCGCGTCCAGCGACGCAAAGCGCTGGCACTCGCCTATGACGGGTGGGCGCTGTATAACCTGGGCGACCCTGGGCTGGCATTCGACCGTTTTGCAGCCGCCGATGAGGCCAAGAGCCTGAGCTATCTGGGTGTGCCCAATACCCCCCTGTACGAGTTTTGGGGACGCGCCGCCCTCGGTGAGGGTCAACACGACAGGGCCATCGAGCTTCTCGGCGCGGAAACCCTTTTCGGAGAGGACGGTTCCGGCGCCGAACCCTACCTTCGTGAAGCCTACAAAGCCAAGAACGGCGGCGAGGAAGGTTTCGACGAGTTCCTGTGGGCGACCCGCAGCGAACTCGCGACCCCGGTCGACGATTTCGAGCTTGCCGATTACGAGGGCAACCCCGTGAGCCTGTCCGAGGTCGGCGACGGCAAGGTGTTGCTGCTGGCCTTCTGGTTTCCCACCTGAGGCGGCTGCCGCGTGGAGTTGCCACGCCTGCAAGCGTTGTACGAACAATACAAGGACCAGGGTTTCGAGATCATCGCCGTCGACGGCAAGAGCGACACCGAACGCGCCATGAAGTTCATCGAGGAGAAGGGCCTCACCTACACCATGCTCGAGAACGCCGAGGGTGACGCGGATGTCGTGGGCAACATCTTCAAGGTGCGCGCCTACCCTTCGTCGTTCCTGATCGGTCGCGACGGCAAGGTGATGTTCTTCCACCTCGGCTTCGAGGAGGGAGACGAGGTGCATCTCGAGGAGGAGATCCAAAGTCTGCTGTAGGCGAATTCGGAATTCGGAATTCGGAATTCGGATTTGCCCCCGTCCGACCCAGGGCGGGGGTTTTTCGTGCCCGTTGAACGGGTTAAGGGTGAAGAGTCAAGCGTTAAGGTATCGGCCTTCCTGGCTCCCTTAACTCTTAACTCTCAACTCCTAACTCTTGACTTGCCTTTCCGCCGAAATCCGATCGTGGCCCAGAAATGACACCACAGCCACCTTCATTCATACTCAACCTATGGTCCGCATCAACGATGAGGTCGCAATCGACGATGGCGAGCTTCGATTCGAGTTTTCGCGCAGCTCGGGTCCCGGCGGCCAGAACGTCAACAAGGTCGAGACCAAGGTGCGCCTACTCTTCGACGTGCGCAACTCCAGCTCGCTGACTGACGATCAGCGTGGCCGGATCGAGGAGCGGCTGGCCACCCGGATCACGAAGGACCATGTGCTGCACGTTACCTCGCAGCGCCACCGCAGCCGCGAGGCCAACCGCCGCACCGCCGTTGAGCGGTTTGCAGAGCTGCTGGCCGAGGCCCTCGTCGAGGAGGAGCCGCGCCTCCCCACCAAGGTATCGACGGCGCAGCGCCGACGACGGCTCCAGTCCAAACGCCACCGATCGCAGAAAAAGGCCCTCCGCACGCGACCGGAGGACGAGGAGTAACGGCGGATTTCGAATTTCGAATTTCGAATTTCGAGTTTCCTGCCCGCCCATCCACCCGAAGAACCACAGAGGCACAGAGACACAGAGAAGGAACACAGAGGCGCGGAGGCGCAGAGCCATCGCATGCGCACATCGCAAACACGAAGACACGAAGACACGAAGGCCACCCACTCGCACAAGGAAAGAAGAAACGCAGAGGCGCGTTCCTCCCAATCATGAAATGAAGGAGGGAGTGGCGAGGGCTGCGCTCTTCGAGAGCGCAGGCCGCTGGGCCGGGCACCGGCGACGAACGCTTGCGTTCGGAGGCGTTGCCCGGCCCAGT
>JAIVTZ010000213.1:0-6320 GCA_049188105.1 Deltaproteobacteria bacterium
GTACAACCCCGTGAGATCGTCTCGCCGCGCCATCTCGTTGGCGCGCTGGGCGTCAAGAAGATTCTCGATCGAGATCGAGGTGTAACGGGCGAAGATCTCGAGCATCTTCATGTCGCGCTCGGAGTATGGCTTGCCGTCGGAACGATTGAGCAGCTCGAGGACGCCGCACACCGTGCGCTCGATGCGCACCGGCACTGCAATGACGCCGGTGGTTCGGAACTCGTGGTCCTGGTCGAACTTGGGGTAGAAGTTCGGGTCGCTCTCGGGATCGGACATCAGGTAGGGTTCACCGGTTCGATACACGTGCCCCACGACGCCGGTATCGGCCGGAATGCTCTTGCCTAGCATTGCGGACCCCGAGGGACCAAAGGCGGCGACAAAATACAGCATGACCTCGTCCGGGGTCTCCGCTCGCTCCACCGGCTGGTCCATGAGCATCGAGCCCGCCTCCGAGGGCACGAAGTCGTTGGCCTTCCTCAGAATCTCCGCGAGAAAGGACGACAGCTGGAGCTGTGACATGGCGAAGGCCGAGTACCTCTTTCGATCGAGGAACGGCTCGAGATCGCCGAGAGGCAGGCTGAAGACCTCTGGTTGAGACATTCTAAAATCGTATCATGCACGACGCATCAGTCCCCGCAGTCGCTCCTCGAGATCGACCACGGTTTCGGTGTGGTCGGCCCGACTGGGCGCAAAACGCACCTCCTCGAGATCGCGCCGCACCTGTTGCATCTCCTCTTCAAGAGCCTTCCCCTTCGACCGCATCCGCGCATCGAGCCACCAGCGCTCGAGCGCCACCTGCAGTTCCCGTGCACGCTCGGCCGGGCTCTCCCCCGTCCGTCGCGCGGGCAGAGCCGTCTTCCGACGGCGGGCGGCGATCATCGGTGCGACCCCTCCCACCAGCAGACCCAGCCCAAGCGCACCGAGGATCCATGGCCAGGGAACGGAAGTGCCACCGGCCACCGGCAAGGGAGAGGTTCCCTCTTCCACCGGGCTGCCGGGTTCGGATACGAGTTCGTCAGCCGGAGACGGCGCCGGGGTCGGCGGCGGTGGATTCACAACCAGCTGTAAAGGTCCCACGGTCTGTTGCCGGAATCGACCCGCCGCCGGATCGTAGACCGCCAGCGTCACCGGTTCGAGCTCGATCTCGCCCCATTCCCGCGGCACCAGAGTCGTGCGCCACGTTCGAGTACCGTGAATGCCGGAGTCATCCACGATGACCGCGCTGTCCTCTTCCGGAGGGTAGCTGTCGCAACCGGAGCAGCTCGGCCACAGCGCCGGCGCCTCTACCAACGGCAGGTTGCCGGTGCCAGCCAGCTCGATCGAGAGCACGGCCGACTCCCCGAAGTCGATCTCTGTAGGTTCGATCTTCGCCCTGTAGTGTAGATCGCCCACCGCCCCGGAGTACCCCGCGGGGGCTCGCGGCCGCGGCCCGACCTCGATCACGATCTCTTGGGTTCCCCGTTCCACGACCTGCTGCGGCGCGAAAATGCTCGATGCACGAAAGCCGACCCTCGCTTCGACAGCCGGCATTGTAAGCCGGCCCGTCTTGAGGGGCACCAGCACGTGACGCGCAACAATGAAACGGTTGTAACGAACGCCGTCCACCTCCACGACCTCGCCCGTTATCCGCTCCGGCGGCTCGACCCGCTGCGCCCACCACCCCGGATAGGACGGCGCGGTCACCCATTCGAAACCGTCGACACCGCCCGTGGTGGTGTCGAGCACGATGGTGGCGACCACAGGCTCACCGAGCACCACCTGTCGCGCGCTGACCATCTGCCGCAAGGCCACCCGAGCCGAGCGGGGCGGTTGTCGACGCCCGAAGATATCCTCGAAAGGATCGGTCGGAAACGCCGACCGGCGACGGCCGGGACGCTGCCGAACCACGCTTCCGGGAACGATCTCCGCACTCACCGCCTCGGCGAGCAGCTCGGTGTCGCCGATCTCCACACTCACCGGCCCCACCGAAGCCGCCCCCACTTCCACTCCCTGCAGCACGTAGGTGAAGCTGAGGGCACGCGTCGCCACGCCGTTGACCCACGAGAACTCGGTCTTGGTGGACGGACCCGACACCACCTCGAGGTTGTCGAGCTCGCCCAGATCCACCACCGGCGTACCCTTCGGTTCGAGAATCCGCACCTCGAGCCTCGCAGCATCCTCGATTCCGAAGACCCTGGGATCGAGTTGTACCTCGAGGCTCGGTTCGGCGGCGGAGGCGGAGACCGCGGCGGCGGCCGCCACGGCGGCCAGCACGACACCAGCGCTTCGCAATCTCACCAGTCCTTCTCCACCTTACCGGCCCGCGGCGTCGGCGATCGCATGGAATCCCGCGCCTCGGCCTCGGCTCGCTCGAGCGCGGCATATAACGGCTGATTGGGGTCCGGAGTGGGGGTTGGCGCCGCACCCTGGTTCGCGGACGGCGTCGGCGTCGGGGTCGGTTCGCCCTGGTCGTCGCTATCCTGCTGCTCCTGGTCTTTCTGGTCGTCCTCCTGGTCCTGCTGCTGTTGTTCCTGTTGCTGCTGCTGTTCCTCCCGTAATCGCAGCGCCAGCTCGTAGTTGTGTTTGGCCTCGACATCGTCGGGATCTTCGAGCATCGCGCGTCGCAGCCAGCTCACGGCGGCCTCGGCCTGCACGCCCTCGAGGGCCGCGGTGCCCGAGTTGTACGCGGCGCCCCGGACCCCTCCCTCATTCGCCGCCTCGAGCAGCGGGGCGGCGGTCTCCAGATTGCCAGAGGCCGCGAGAACGGTGCCGAGATCGTAGAGGCGCTCGGGCTGCTCCGGATCGAGCTCTTTCGCGCCGGCGAAGGCCACTGTCGCCCCTTCGACATCCGCGGCCCGCCAGCGGCCGACGCCTCTGCGAGCGAGCCGGCGACTGCCGCCGGGGATCAGCCGCTGCCACCACGAGGCCTCCGGCAAAGCGCCGTCCGCGGCCTCGGTGGTCGCAGGTGGCCCGCGGACGGACGGCGCCGAGCCGGCGGGCGAGACGCCCTGCTGGGCGAGGGCCGTGGGGGCGACCAACCCGAGGACCAGCGCCACCGTCGCCACCCGCCGCCACGGTGACACGGCAAAACCCATCATCAGGAGAACCGCCGCACCGGCCAGGAAGAGAGGGAAGCGCTCGATTCGGCGCACCGAGCGGGTAGCCTCGACCTCCCTGGTTCGCAACCGCTCGACCGCGGCCGCGATCTCCTCCACCACATCGGGATCGCCCAGGGACACGACCTCAGATTCCACGGAGTCTGCGATCCTTTGCAGCACCTCCGGGTGGGCCCGAGTCACGACCGGTTGTCCGTCAGCGCCGCGTTTGTAGTGCACTCCGCCCTTTTCGTCGATCTCTGGAATGGGTCCGCCCTGCTCGGTCCCGGCGACGACGCCGAGTATTCCGACGCCCGCCTCGCCGAGAGCCGCGGTTGCGTCAGCGACGTCTCCCTGCAGGTTCTCGCCATCGGTGAAGAGGAGCAGTACCCTCCCCTCGCCTTCCTCTGGAAGGAGATCAAGCGACGATTCCACAGCTCGTTCCAAATTGGATCCTGGAAGGGCCACCATTCCGGGCTGCACTCCCCCGAGGAAGACCGCCACGGCGCCGAGATCGGTGGTCAACGGCACCAACGCATACGCCTCTCCGGCAAAGACAACCACCGCGACCCGGTTGCCGTCGAGCTCCGGCAGCAGACGGAGAAGGGCCTCGATGCTGCGCGCCAGTCGTGAGGGGCGCAGATCTGCACACAACATGGAGTCGGAAACATCCAGCGCCACCACCAGATCGCGGGTGCGGATCGTCTCTTCGGCCGGCAGCTCGCCCCACTGCGGTCTGGCGACCGCGAGCGCCATGAGCGCAGCCGCGCCGCACCAGGCCAGGAGTCGAATCCATCCGGTTGACGGCACCCCGCCCAGCAGGCGCCGCCAGACCCCAGGCGAGGCGAGCCGCCGCTGCTGTCTGAGACGGCGGCGGTGGCGGAGGTAGGCGAGAAGCGCCGCCGCCGCCGGCGCCGCCAGCAGCGCCAGCCGGGCCGGTTCTGCAAAGCTCACCACGGCGTCCTCCCCGCCACGCCTTCGAGGACCGCCCCCGCCACCAACAGCATGAAGGCTGCCAGGGCCCACGGTTCGAACCGCTCCCGGTATCGCACCAGGCGGGTCGACGTGAAAACGGTCCGCTCCATCGTGTCGATCTGGGCGAATATCTCCTCGAGCGCCTCGGGATCGCGGGCCCTGAACGACGTGCCTCCGGTGCTGCGTGCGATTTCGGCCAGCAGCTCGGGGTTGACGTCGACCTCGACACTGCGGATCTGCGAGGTCTCGCGGCCGGTCCGCGGATCGCGCATCCACACCGGGATCGGCACCTTTCCGCCTCGTCCAACAAGCACGGTGTGGACCGTAACGCCTTCGTCACGGGCGAGCTCGGCCGCGGTCCTCGGGTCGAGCTGGCCCGCATTGTTGGACCCGTCGGTGACGAGGACGACGACCTTGGACTCGGACGACGAGGTTCGCAGGCGGTTGACGGCTGTTCCCAGCCCGAGCCCGATGGCGGTGCCGTCGGGAAGACTCCGCAGCTTGACCTGGTCGAGGAGATGATGGGCGACATCGTGGTCGAGGGTGATGGGGCAGATCGTCACCGCCGCTCCGGCAAAGACCACCAACCCAATGCGATCGTGGGGCCGACGGTCGAGGAAGCGTCCGATCGTCTCCTTCGCCACTCCGAGCCGGTCGGAGGGCTGGAAATCCAGCGCCGCCATCGACCCGGATACGTCGAGGGCAACCACCATGTCTACCCCCTCGGCATGCTCGAGAAGGCGGGACAGAACCTCCTGTGGTCGAGCCAGGGCTACCGCGAGCGGCGCGAACGCCGAAGCTGCCAGCACACCGGCAACAGCGGTCCAGCCGAAGCGACGCAACCCTTTCTGATCGACACGCGCCTCGAGCGGGAACGGATAGCGTTGCCAGCGTCGACGGAGGATCCAGACCGCCGCCGCCACGACGCCGACCCCGATCAGCAATAGCCACCAAGGCGTCGAGAGCTGGATCATCCCGCTGCCCTCGCGACGAAACCCAACGGGATATGTGGGCTGATCATCCGGTCGCCTCCTCGAACGCGCGCTCCTCCTTCTCCGGCTGCATATGCTGCTCGATCTCGACGGCCGCGTCGCGGGCCGTATTGATGGCGCGCGTGAGCTCCTGATCGTCGATCGGGAATCGGCCGAAGCGGACGCGGTCCGTAGTACCCATCACACTCTGGACACCTCGTTGAATCGCCTCCGACCACCCGAGCTTGCGGGTCAACAGGCGCAGCTCGAAGGACGTCATCTCCTCGGCGGGCTCGCCGCACCGTCGCTCGAGATAGTGGCGCAGCCCGACTGCAAGGCGATCGCACACCCCCTCCGCCGGCTCCCGACCAACCCTCCGCTCGAGTTTGACGAGCATCGACTCGAGCTCGTCGAAGGGGGCCGGAGGTGGAGCGGACGTGCCCTCTGTGCTTTTCCGCCGTCGTCCCCACCAGGTGAGCGCCGCCGCCAACGCGAGCATCGGCGCCGCCGCCGGCAGCACCCACTCCCACGGAAACCCGCTCACGCCGAGAGGATCGCGGAGCGGCACCGGCTGCACGTCTGCACCTTCACCGGGTGGCAGCACGGACGCCACCGTCACCAAAGGCCCGTCGGATGCCGAAATCTTGCGCGCCTCGCCATCGGGATCGCGGACGACGACGTTGAATGCGGGCAGGGCGATCTCTCCGACCTCCATCGGCGCCAACACCAGCTCCCACGCCGGGGGTCGAGCTCCGGCCAGCTCATGGGGAGGGTCGACGACCGCCCAGGATTCCTCGGCGCCTTCTCCGACCTCGAGCTCGCCCCACATCAGATCCTCGCCGCCCCGCGCCATCACCCGCACATGCACCCGATCGCCGACGCTCACCGCGGCTTCAGGGACAGTGACCTCCAGCGCCGGCGGCTCACCGGCAAGGGCGACGCAAGCCGCCGCCAGGATCAATGCGATAACGATCCTAGCCCGCACGGCGACGCTCCCGACGCTCGAACATCGCGCGCACGGCGGGCAGGTAATCTTCATCCGTGCGAAGCTCGACGAGATCGACACCGGGGGGTATCGGCGCCCTCTTCACCGCACCGGGACCGCGAACGACTCCACGCTCCCCACCTTCGGCATCGACCACCGGCAGCGCGGCGTCGGCGAAACCCTGCTCGAGCAGATCGTCGCCGAGCCGCATCACGACGACCTCGTGCCGGCCCGCCAGCGCCACCAGCTCGCGCCGCGGCAGGGCGCAGGTCTGGTCTGCGAGAATGATCACAACACCGCGCCGGTGGAGCATCC
>JAIVTZ010000214.1:0-6320 GCA_049188105.1 Deltaproteobacteria bacterium
AGAATTAAGAATTGAGAATTGAGAATTCGAAGTTGAAAACTTCGATGATTGCATCCGGATCTCGGTCCCGTGCCTCTTCGGCCAGCTTCGCGATCGTGCTTCCGAGGAGGGGATGGATCCAGGTCGGCGCCGTCTCGGCCGCCGGCTCGAGGGCGAATCGACGCTCGTGCAGCCGGGGGTGGGGGAGAGTCAGCACAGGCCCGCGGCACACCACCGACTCGGAAAGCAGGAGATCGATGTCGAGCGTCCGTGGTCCCCAAGGCGCCTCCGCCGAGCGTTCGCGACCGGCCGCGGCCTCGAGCTCGAGGCATCGTGCGAGCAGGGCACGGGGTCCGGCCGGCCACTCGACGAGCGCGGCCGCATTCAGGTAGTCGGGTTGAGGCGGGCCGATGGCCCGCGTACGCCACAGCCTGGAGACGTCAATCACTCGACCTTCCTCGGCGAGTGCCGAGAGGCATTCGGAGAACGCCATCCGGCAGTCACCCGTGTTGCCGCCGAGACCGAGAACCACCCGCACCATCCTCAGGATGATAGATGACCCACCTCCCATCCTGTTGGACCGTTCACAACCTAAGTACTCCCATGCATAAATACGGTCGCATTCGGCCACCGCTGCATCGACCCTGCCGGCGCTTGGTTCCCTTGAAGTACGGCAAGGGTACGTCTGCGGTCTCCAAACGCCGGCAGGGTCGCGCATCGGCGCCCTCGATACGTGACCGTATTTATGCATGGGAATACTGAGGCTGCCACGAAACCTCCCGCCATTGGCTCTTCACCACAGAAATGCCCACTTCCCGCCATTCGAGAGGGCGCCGGCATCTGCTAGAGTCCCCACGTGATCACGAAGAAGATCGTCCCGAAGAAGAAGCCCGCGGTGAAGAAAAAGACCGCGGCGAAGAAGAAAATCACCGGCGCCAAGAAGAAACCGCCGTTTGGCGGGAGCCTCATGTCTGTCGTCTCCATGGTCCTATGGGCGGCGGTGGCAGGGTGTCTGGCGGGGGCCCTTGTGGGGTGGATCGTTGCCCAGTCATTGCACGTGCCCCAGGTCGATCTGCTGGCCACATTCGAGCCGGCCGCGACGACCAGGATCTACGCCGCCGACGGCGCCCAGGTGGCGTCGTACGCCCTCGAGCAGCGGGTGGTGCTGCGACCGGAGGAGATTCCGGACGACTTCAAGCTGGCGGTGGTGGCGATCGAGGATGCAGACTTCTACACCCACGGCGGGGTCGACCCGAAGGCGATCCTGCGGGCGGTTTGGTACAGCGTGCTGGATCGCCGGATAGGCTCCCGCGGTGGGGCCTCGACCCTCACCCAGCAGCTCGCGCTCAACCTCTTTTTGAAACGTGAGCGCACGATCGGCCGCAAGGTCAAGGAGGCTCTGCTCGCTCTCGACATCGAGAAACGGTACTCGAAGGACCAGATCCTCACCCTGTACGCCAACCAGATCTTCCTCGGTCACGGCGCCTATGGTGTGGAGGCGGCGTCCGACCTCTACTTTCAAAAGCCGGCGATCGAGCTGAGCCTTTCCGAGGCGGCGCTGTTGGCGGGGATGATCCCGAGCGCCAGCAACAAGTATGACCCCGTCAAACGCCCCGAGAACGCCCTCAATCGCCGCAACAAGGTCCTGCAAAGGATGCTCGAGCTCGGATTCATCGATACCGCCGCCTTCGAGGAGGCGGTGGTGCAGCCGCTCGGCGTGCAGCTCCACCGCGAGCGGGTGGCGAGCGGCGCCTACTTCCTCGAGATGACGCGCCAGGAGATCGAGCGCCGCTTCGGCACCGATGCGCTCTACACCAGTGGGCTCCAGGTGCACCTGACGATGGATCCGGGGCTGCAGAAGACGGCGGAGACCATGCTTCGCAACGGGCTGGTCGAGCTCGAGATGACCCACATCGGCTACCGCCGACCGCCCAACGTGGTCGCCGAAGGGCTCGTCGAATCGGCCGATGAGTATGAGGATCCCTCCTGGCAGCAGCTCGAGCTGGTTCCCGGTGAGATGGTCAAGGCGGTGGTGGTCGGCGTCGAGACCCGCAAGGCCGCGCTGCGCATCGGCCCCCATCCGGCGAGCCTCGACCGCGAGGCCGTGAAGTGGACCAACGCCTCCTCGCTCAAGCGGATCCTCAAGGACGGTGATCTGGTGCTGGTGCGTCTGCCCGACCCGTTGCCCGAGGATCCCGAGGCCGTCCTCGAGGTCCAGCTCCTCCAGGAACCCGAGATCGAGGGTGCGCTGGTTGCGATGGACAATCGGACGGGAGCGATTCTCGCCCTGGTTGGGGGCTTCGATTTCCAGCGTTCGGAGTTCAACCGGGCGGTGCAGTCGGTCCTGCAGTGCGGCTCGGCGTTCAAGCCTTTCGTCTATCTGACCGCCTTCCAACACGGCTTCACTCCGGCCGATACCCTCTTCGACGCGCCCTTCCTGCTCCCCGACGGTACCGGCGAGCTCACCTACTGCCCCAAGAACTACTACAACCTCTACTATGGCATCACGACCCTCAGACGTGCCCTCGAGCTGAGCTACAACGCCACCGCGGTCAAGCTGCAGCAATTGGCGGGCAGCCAATCGGTCGTCGAGACAGCGCGCAACTTCGGGATCAGCACCGAGCTCCATCCCTATCCCTCGCTCGCCCTCGGCTCGCTCGGGGTGCGGCTGATCGACCTGGTCCGCGCGTACTCGGGAATCGCCAACCTCGGCGATGTGCCCGAGCCGTACTACATCTCCGAGATCTTTGACCGGGACGGCCGCCTGATGGAGCGATTCTTCCCGACCAGCACACGGGTGATGCCGGAGGCCGTGACCTATCTTGCGCTATATATTCTCGAGGGCGTGATAGACCACGGCACCGGCGCCTCGGCGCGCTGGCTGCCGGCAAACCTCGGTGGCAAGACGGGAACCACCGACTCGTACTCGGATGCGTGGTTCGTGGGCTTTTCTCCGCGGATCACGGTCGGCGTCTGGGTCGGCCGCGATCGCAAAATGTCCATCGGCAAGAAGATGACAGGCGCCAAGGCCGCGCAGCCGATCTGGAACAATTTCATGGCTGCCTATCTCGACACACTTTCAGAGGACGAGCGCACCGAGGACTTTCCAGTGCCGGCGGGAGTGGTGTTCACGCCGGTGGACGCGAGCACCGGCGAACGGGCCGTGCCCCCGTGCAGTTATCAGACCGACGTCATCCTCGAGGCCTTTCTCGATGGCACCGAGCCGATGGATCCCTGTCGCGAAGAGATGGCCGAGATCAAGGACCTGATCTGGCCCTTCCAGCTCCCCTACTACACACCCAAACCCGGCGAGCCGATGCCGACCTTCGATTCCGTCGAGGTAGCCGACGAACGCCTCAAACCGACGCCGACCGCGGAGGAGCAGGAGGCGTTGGACGCGGAGGCGTCGAACGCCGGCGATTAGGTGTTAGGTATTAGGTATTAGGTCATCGCAACGGACACCTTGAGGCCGAAATGTCAGAGGATCCTGTCTCCACGAGCGATAGCGATGAGCGGGCGAGCTAATACCTAATTGCTAATACCTAATACCTTTCCTTCAGCCTTGCTGAAGGATCCCCTCGACCCGCTCTAGGAACCCGGTCGGCGGCATGTAGCCGGGGATGCGCCCGATCTCATTTCCGCTCGCGTCGAGGACGAGAATGGTCGGTAGACCGTCTACGTGATACCGGTTCGACAGCTCGCGGCCGTCCCCTTCCACGTTGAGATTGACGGGAACGACGCGGTCGCTCAACAGGGCGGCCACCTTGGCGTCGCGCAGGGTGGTGGACTCGAGCCGCTTGCACCACACGCACCAGTCGGCATAGAAATTGACGAGAACCGGCTTGCCCTCGGACCGCGCACGTTCGATGGCGGCCGGAAAGTCATTCTCCCATTCGACAGTCACCGATCCGTGATTCGATACCGTCTCCGCGGTGAACGGCGGCGCTCCTTCGGGACGGCCGCAGGCGGTCCCGACCAGAGTTGCTGCGGCGGCTATCGCGGTCAAAATCAGCAGCGGCGTGCTTTTCACTCAGATCCTCCTCGCTCCCGCGGTGAGCGGGGCGTGGGCAGTATATCACCCTTTTGGAATACAGTATTCGGGAGGCATAGACAGCCGTCCCTCGCGCGCTTTTATGCCCGCAGCACGTGGGGGGTTACGGCCTTGCACCGCGGTGCCGCCCGTGGCATGATCCGCCCATGACGAGATCCTCGATTTCGCTGTTCCACCGTGTCGAGCGTGCGTTGGAGACCATCGCCCTCGGTTCGACTCCGCTCGAGACCATCCACAAGGCCGCGGACTTCATCGCCGACAACTTTGCCGACGACCTCGGGATCAAGGGCGGCCGAATCTATGCCCAGGATGACGGCAGCTACGAGCTGGTCGAGACATTCGGTGATGCTTCTCGGGATCCGATCGGGCTGCGGGTGTGGAAGACCTATCCGCCGTTCGAACAGCTCCTCGACGTCGGATCGGTGGTCATGAGGCGGGACGACCCGCGTCTCGACCAGAGGCTCGAGGCCGATCTGGGAACCCGCGAGTGTTTCGCTGCCATCGCGGTGGCGGACGCGCGCTATGTCCTCTCCTTCGACGTGGAGCCCGCGGGCGACGAAAGCGAGAACGTCGTCGCCACCCTCAACATCATTCGCCTCGCCATCAACCAGAAGCTGCGTGAGGAGCGCATGATGGCGATCATGGAGGATGCTCGCCTGATCCAGAACTCGATCCTCCCACGCCACCTGCCGCAACCCGGTGATTTTGAGATCGCGGCGCGGACGGTTGCGGCCGAGATCGTCGGCGGCGATTTCTACGACGTCATCACGCTCGACGACAACATCTTCGACGTCACCATCGCCGACGCCACCGGACACGGCCTGCCGGCTGCGCTCCAGGTGCGGGACGTCTTTACCGGTCTGCGAATGGGCCTTTCCCGCGAGTTCAAGGTCACCCGGACCATTCAACGTCTCAACCGAATCATCCACCGCAGCCGGATGGCGACCAAGTTCGTGTCACTGTTCCTGGCCGAGATCAGCCTCGACGGGACGATCATCCACTGCAATGCCGGACACCCCGCATCCCTGCTGGTCCGTGGCGACGGAACGGTGGTCCTTCTCAAGACCGGGGGCATGATCCTGGGGCCGAACCCGGACGCCCGCTACGCCATCGGCATCGACTCCTTCAACCCGGGGGATCTGCTGGTGCTGTACACCGATGGCATCACGGAGGCGACGAATGAGAACGACGAGGAGTACGGCAGCGACCGGCTGACACACGCGGTGCGATCGGCGCGCCACCTCGATCCCATTGCCATCGTCGACCGTGTATTTGCCGATGTCGACGGGTTTTCGGCCGTCTCGCCGCCGATAGACGACCAGACCCTGGTCGTCGTCAAACGCCGCGTTGCCGATCCCGAGGAGATTCCCGCATGATCGACCTTCGTCCCGCCGCATTTTTCGAGCTCGAGGGCTTCGCCCACGCGGATCTGCTCCTCCCCGACGAGCCGGTGTGGTCGGCTCTCGGGCAGAGGCTCGTGGACTACCTCGAAGGTCGGCGCGACTGGGAGATCCATGTCGAGCTCCCGGCCGGCGTCCATCTGTTGGGGGACCGCATCGCGATTGCACCAGGCTGCCGGATCGAACCGGGGGCGGTGATCGTCGGACCGGCGGTCCTCGACGAAGGGGTGGAGATCCGGACCGGGGCGTACATCCGACAGAACGTGGTACTTGCCGCCGGCAGCACGGTCGGCGCCCACAGCGAGGTCAAGGGGTCGATCCTCCTCCCCGGCGCCAAAGCGCCGCACCAGGCCTACGTCGGCGACTCCATCCTCGGCCGCGACGTCAATCTCGGTGCCGGCACGATCTGCTCGAACGTCAAGAATGTCGGCAGAGAGGTCAGCTTCCGCGCCGGTGGCGAGACCATCCACACCGGGTTGCGAAAGTTTGGCGCCATCCTCGGCGACGGCTGCATGACCGGCTGCAACACCGTTCTCAACCCGGGCGTGCTGATGGGCCCGGGCTCGATCACCTACACAAACGCCAGCATCCGCAGCGGCTACTACCCGGCGGGCACGCTCATCAAGGTCCGCCAGACCCAACAGCTCACCGAAATGCGGAAGCTGAGGCGGGAGTAGACGGAGATTTCGAATTTCGAATTTCGAATTTCGAATTTTCATCACACCACCCTTGAGATCTGTACGGGGAGGTGGGCTTTTGGGCCCGCCACCACATGGTCATAAGATCGCCCGGCTGTTCGGCCAATCTGAAGAACCCGGATAGGCAGGATCCCAAATTCGAAATTCGAAATTCGAAATTCGAAATCGTAAACTCTGGCACACCGATTGCAC
>JAIVTZ010000215.1:0-6298 GCA_049188105.1 Deltaproteobacteria bacterium
GACCGGCTTTGGTGTGCTCCGGGTTGGTGGCAAGGATCAAAAAGCCGATCTCATTCCGCCCTTGGTTCAGGGGGATGCCGGAGTTCTCCACCACATCGCGATCGAGAGCCAGGGGCTTGACCACTCGGGAGGTCGGCGCACTCGAGCTCGCATGGGCTAGGAAAACCTTGAGATCCATACCCGCTGACCCGCCTCCCTCGTCGATTCGAAACAGCAGCGTCATGTCTGCAGTACTGTGCGTCGTGCCCAGTGGGACCATAGAGTCGCCCTTCTTGTCGAGAAGCACCAGCTCGTACCCGGGCGCCTTCAGCCGCTCGGTGGCGAACGCCGACCACGCTGTGCTGAGAATCTTGGGGTCGAGCGTTCTCACGGTGAAGAGATGGTAGAAGTGCACGAATGGAACCTCGCCCACCTCTTTGGCGAGCTTTGCGTTGGTGGAGGAGTAGAAAGGCTCGATTCCGTCGTCGGTGAACTGGATCGCCCGAGTCGACGCTCTGGGGATGTTGGGATCGTAGACGAAGAGGCGGCGATCCGGGATCGAGGCGGAGTGCGCCACCATGGCGTGAAGTTCGCCTTTCGTGTCCTCGACGGCCACATCCTGCGGCTCGCCGGTTACCACCATGTCGCCAATGACCGTCTTCCAGGTCCAGGCGTAGTACTCCCTCTGCTTCTTTTCTTTGGCCTCTCCCGTGAGATCCTTACCGCGCTCACCTTTCAGACCGGTGAGAGCCTCGCTCGCCGCGTCGTGGTTTCCGCCCTGGATCTCGGATGTGAAGTGGAGCGAGCGAACGTCGTCCCATCCGAAGTCGGGAGTCGCAAAGGGTTGACCGGGATCGAGAACACGCCACAGGTTCGGGTCTCCCGGCCGACGGTGGTACAGGCGGTACCACAGAGCCGAGAGGGACATTCCGGCGCAGATGCCCTCCGGCTCCCAGAAGGTGCCTTCGTTGGCGAACGGCCAGGTGTCGACGCCGACGGTGAAGTCGGTCGAGACGAAGATTTGCTGGATTGCCAAGACGATCTGTAGGCCGATGAGGTGCGAGAAGTGCCGGGTCTGGGTTTCGATGGCGTCGTCGTCGCGGCCGAGGAGGGGAAGCCCCTCGAGTCGGCCGGTCTCCGGGTCGTAGAGAAACGGGAGGGTGTCCGCGACCGCGGACGGCGCGACCGGAATGCGCACCCGCATCGGGTGACGAGAGTATCCACCACCGTTGTCGACATGGATCAGTGGTGTGGTAGGCACGAGCTGGATCGGGCCGTTCACCCCGGTGATCGGCGCCGACGACACCCTGAAGGTCACCGCCTCGTCGTACGACCCGGCAGGGACCTGGATTGAGAAACCGGAAATAGCGTTGCCCGAACCCACCGCGAGTGACCCTCCCGAAACCGGAATCAACGCTGTCTCCGCACCGACCGCGGCACCGGAAGCGATGGTGTACCGATGGCCGAAGCCTGTCCACGCCTCCTCGCTGGCATCGTTCGAAGCGGTCGAGTCGCCACCGCGCGCGGCGGAGGGCTGTTGATTGATGTTGACTGTCTGCTCTCCAAATGGCTGAGTAAACGGAATCCCGCGATCGCGAATGACGAGCCAGGCGGCCACCGCGACGACGACACCGAGGACGACCAACACGGCAGCCGTGCGCCCGATTCGAGATCGAGATTTTGCGGGAATGGGTGGGGGCGTGGGTTTGATTTGTTTCACCCTCTATCAAACAGCGCGACCATCGCCTCTCTCACCGTCTCTACATGCCGCGCGACGCCAATCGAAGCTCGGCGCCGCCCGGACGAATTTTCATTCTGTCCCAGCCGGTACGTCCGCGCCAGAGATCTGGTCCGGCAGGTCGGACACCTCCCGCAGTTCGCTCAGCAGCTGCGGACTCTTTCTCCTCTCCATGTGGACGGTGCCGCAGTTTGGGCAGCTCCAGTGGGTGATCGTCTCGCCCCGCACCGAGAGGACCTCGAGGGAGGCCTCCTTGCAGCGCCGGCAGACCGGTGGTGTATTCGCCCGCCCCTCAACCGCCTCGACTGTGATTGTCTCTTGCTCAGTCATTCTCGCTCTCCTCTTCTATCCATCGCAAAAGCCGCCGAAATGCGACATAGGCCTGTGCAGCCGCAATCGCGTTTCCGGCACACCGAAGCTGATCGGCTCGGCACGAGTCCACCACCAAGGAAGAACCATCAGGTAAGCGAATCTCACCGGCGGTCTGCATCAAGGGCTTGGCACATCTCGTCCGGCGGAACCGCTCATGTTGGGACTACTGTAACGAGAAACTCCGGCGCCCGCAATCCCCCATTTGAATGGTTTTTCTCATCAATATTGATGAGTTTTTGGATTTTTTTGGGATGCGGGGTCCCAGGACCCTCGCACCGACCCTTGACGCCGACCCGGGCAAACTGCCCATCCTTTCGCTCTCGTTTCCCGGCCATAAATGGACTTCGAGACTATCGGTGCGTATTCATTGGAGCAGGCGTTCACACGATGGTAGACTCGAAATTGGGGTCGGCCGCGTCGATCTCCGCCGAAAAGTCCCGATCACAACTGCAATGACGATGACAACTGGTCGAAAACCAGCTCCCGGAATAGAAAACACCAGCCTGACATCGCTGGTGATCCTGGGTTGCTTTTTTTTCTCGGGCATGGCGGGACTCGTGTACGAGGTGGTCTGGACCCGCAAGCTGACCCTGATCTTCGGCACCACCCTGCACAGCGTGAGCGCGGTGATCGCCATCTTCATGGGCGGTCTCGCCCTGGGGAGCCTGCTCTTCGGTCGGCTGGCCGACCGGACCAAGAGACCGCTCCTCCTCTATGCCGTCCTGGAGGTATCGGTCGGCGTCTACGCGGCTCTCACCCCCGTGATCATCAGGCTTATCGAGAGCCTCCAGATCGCGCTCTGGGAGCGCTACCCGGTCGGCGTTCTGAGCTTGAGCTGGGTCAACATCCTCCTGGTGACGGCCGCCCTCATCATCCCCACCACTCTCATGGGGGGGACCCTGCCGGTCATGACCACCTATTTTGTCAGACACCGCGAGACGATCGGTCGCCACGTCGCGAGACTGTACTCTCTCAACACACTTGGAGGGGCGGCCGGCGCGCTCATTGGTCTACGCGCTGACCGGCAGATGCGCCGAGGCCGTCGAGGGGTTCGAGAACTCCCTGGCCATAAACCCCGATCAGCCGGAGATCCGGGAGCGCCTGCGGGAGCTGCACCTTCAGCTGCGGTGATCCGATCGCGCCGGTTTCGGGACCGACGGACCCGGCGCCCGAACTGTCCCGCATATCTCATTGCGTTTCGTAGCGAGGGTGGCAAAGCACAGGCTACGCACCGCTATGATCGCCAAAGGCCTCCTCGAGAACGACTTTGATTCGCTGCCGGCCGTCGGCCGCGAAGCTGAGAAAGCGGATGCCGAATCCCTCGACGTTGCCGCGTTCAGGCTCGGCTCGCCGCACCACCTCCCCCTTCGCCAGCACTGGGTCATTCCGGTTTCCGGTGTAGATGGAGACAGCCACCTGCTCTCCTATCTCGAGTTCCGTGTCGGTCTCCACCAACAAGCCCGAGATGGACAGGTTCACGACCTCACCCAACATCTCCTCGGCGCCGTCGGCAACCAAGGTCCGAAGGCGGGTCGAGAGACGAATGTCGGCCCTCGGTGCGATGTGGAGGAGCTCCGCCATGTGCCGATCGATCACCGCGGGGGATTCGTCGAGGAGCATGACCCAATTGACGCCGCGGCCGATGAGACTGCGAGCCGCGTCGGCGCTGTGGTATTCCGCAACCACGAGGATCGAGGTCGAGTGGCTCGCCGAAACCCCGTCGCGGATCATCGCGACGAGCTCCTCGAGACGTGCTTCCCTGGGCTCGGCGTCAAAGATCACGAGGTCGAATCGCTGCGACCGGGCAAGCTCGACCGAGTCTTCGGGCACCGCCACCCGGACAATCTCGAGCTTGTGACGGTAGAGAATCGGGGCGAGGGTCTGGAAGGGAATCCGCCTAATCCCGGCCACCAACACCAATAATTTCTTTTTGACCATCGGTCCCTTCTCACAGCCCCGAATAATGGGTTTTCGAGGTCGTTCGGCGCCTCCCACTATACCGAGTCCGGGTTTCCGGATGGGAACGGCTAAGCGTCAAAATCACTGTCCAGGAGGTCGGCGAGAGCGTCCTCGAGGACGGAACCGAGAACCGCACGACCCTGGTTCGTGAAGTTGAGGAATCGGACCCCGACGCCGGTGATGCCGTCGCGATCTGGGACGGCGTGGCGCACGATTTGGGCGTCGCCGGTCACCCGTACCTCGGAATCGTCCGATACGATCTCGAAGACTACCGGCTGGCCGGGCTCGAGAAGGGTCGGCGTCTGCACCAACATGCCGGTCATGGAGACATTGGTGGTCTGGCCAAAGACCTCTTCGATTCCGTCATCGAGGGACGTGTAGAGGCGCGCCGCGAAACGGACGGCCGCCCGGGGTGAGACCTCGAGGAGGTCCGCCACCTGTTGTTCGATGAGCTCCTGGGGATCGTCGAGGTGCATGACCCGGTTGATGCCGTTGCCGATGAGATCGCTGGCAACCTTCCCCAGGCCGGGCTCCGCCATCACGAGGAGCGAGCACTTTCGGCTGGCCGAAGGCTCGCCGCGCAGGACATCGACGATCTCGTCGAGCCCCATCTCCTCGAGCTGGGTGTCGAAGATGATGAGGTCGTAGAAGGACGAGCATGCCAACTCGACAGCTTCCTCAGGTGACGCCACTTGCTCGATCCGGATCTTCTGGCGATCGAGGACAGGGGCGATCGCTTCGAATGGGCCTCGCCCTATGCCTGCAAGCAGCACCCTGGGTTTCTTTTCGGTCACGGTTCCTCCTGACGCACCAATCTGGGGCAGCCTTTCCGAGGTTCGGTACGCTTCCTTCACTATACATCTTTTGACGGTGTTTTCGTCCGCCAGATGCCTCAGGTCCGACACCTCATCTTAGGTTGAGGTCTAGCCCGTTCTCGTCCGGAAACGGCGCTTTTTTGCAATCTCGGCGTCAGGCTGCGGATTTCCTTGTGCGGCGTACCGGAGTACGCCTCCGCGGAAATCCTTGCCTTCCTTGATCTTGCAGAAAAATCGCTCGTTTCCGCATCGAGAACTGCGCTGTCCCCTCCGGAGTTTCCGGATGGGAACGGGCTAGTTACTCGAGCTCGAGAATGACCTTGTCTTCGGGCTTGCAGCAGGGACCCTTCTCGGGTTGGGAGGAATGGCTCTGCAAGCTCTCGGGCTCGGGTTCCAGTTCATTGGTAAGGTTCTCCAAATAGTCCTGCAACCTCTGAGCGCCGTCGCTCGCGAAGCTGAGGAAACGGATGGCGACGCCATCGAGTTTCTCTTCAGTCGGCGATGAATGGCGGACCATCTTGCCGCGGCCGAATACTGTGCTGCTGTCTCCCGAAAGGTGGATTCTGAAGACCACCGTCGAACCGAGCTGCGGTCGGTGGCGGGTCTTCACGAACATCCCCGAGGTCGAGAGGTTCTCGGTCTGACAGAAGAGCTCTCGGCCGGTGTTTCCGAGAGCCGTTTCGAGGTTTGTGGGCAGCCGGATCGCTGTGCGGGGGGCGACAGCGAGAAGGGTCGACATCTGCTCGCGGATTATTTGTGGAGGATCGCTGACCAGCATGACCCGGTTGATGCCGTGGCTTTTGAGCGCTCGAGCCGCATCCACCTCGTTCGGTTTGGCGAGGATCATGATGGCGGCATCGCGGCTCGGTGAGTCGGCGGAACGAAATTCGCGCACCACCTTAGCGAGAGGCCAGTCGCACGGCTCCGCATCCATGATGATGACGTCGTAGCGCTTTTCGACGGCCAGACCCACTCCCGCCTCCGGCGTCGCGACCCAATCGACCTCCAACGTGGCGCGACGCAACTCGGGGGCGAGCCGCTCGAACGCCACGCGCTCGATCCCCGCCGCCAGAATTCTGGGTTCTTGAACAGGCATGCTTACCTCCATCGACCCACCCGGTTCCACAGCGAGCGGGCCCGCCACCCTTCTTCCATTATCACATTGCCTGTCCACCTACGTTTATCCGCCCCTCGCCTTCGTTGGCGAAGGGAGGCAGGAGGCGTTTCGCCGGTGTCGAGCGCCAAGAGCACCGAGTAGGCCCGCGGCGAATCGTTCTCGACGGATGTGCTGCGGTGACACGCGCGCCAATCCTAACGGACGGCGTGCCTACGAATTATTTATAATTGCGCTGTAGGCAAGGGCTTCAGCCCCCGCGGGTTGGTGTGTGGATCTCACGAAAACAACCCGGTAAGGGCGGCCACCACGAAAGCGATG
>JAIVTZ010000216.1:0-6284 GCA_049188105.1 Deltaproteobacteria bacterium
GATGGCCATCCGGTCCTTTGACCCCGAGCTCGATGCGGCCCAGGTTGCTGAGCATTTTTACCTGACGATGGCCGACACCGGCATGGTCAGATGATGGCGGCACCCGAGATCCGTCTCCACGCACCGGGCGACGAGGTCGCCATCAACGACGGCTTCAACCGCGTCTTCGGCAAGAACCGGAGCCTGGAGGAGTGGGTCTGGAAATACGGGGCGGGCTCGCCTCCACTACCAATCGTGGCCGCCTGGGACGGCGACGCGCTGGTCGCCCACATCGGCGGCATCGCCGCCGACGTCCAGGTCGACGGCCGGCAGATCAAGGCTCTTCAAGGGGCCGACACCCTGTCGCTGGCAGCGGCCGAGCGGCGTCCGGAATGGCGCGAGGCGTGGCGGGACGTGATGGGCCGCTTTGCTGAGATTGCGGCTGCTGATTTTGGCGTCGCCCTGATTTACGGCTTCACGGGCGGTCGTGGCGTCAGCCACATGGTCCGTCGCGCCCGCTATGACTCGGTGAAGCCGCGACGGATCCCGCTCTACGTGCGGCGGCAGCGGCCGCCCGGACGATCCCTGGCGTCGCGGTTCTTCAAAGCACAACTGATCGGCGATGACGAGCCGGCCCTCGATCGGTTGTGGGACAGGGCGGGCCGCCGCTACCCGGTGGCGGTCGTGCGCGACGCCGAGCACGCGCGCCGCCGGCTGAGCGGCCACCCGAGCGTGCGCTACCACCGATGGCTGATCACGCCCCACCTCGCCTCGACCCCGGCGGCCTTCGTCGCCTTCCGCACTGACGGCGGTATTGTTCGATGGGTCGATCTGGTGTGGGACGGCCGACCCGGCGCCCTCGAGCTGGTTGATCACCTGTCGCGCGGACTCGCCGAGCAGACCGGCGCCGGGAGCGAGGAGCTGTGGCTCGACGGCGACGAGGAGGCCGCGGGCTGGCTCGAGGTCTTCGGTTTCGAGGGCGGGCCGGATCCGAGCGGTGTGGCGAGAGTGAGCCGTTTTCTCGACGAGTCGCTGGACCCAGAATCATTTGCTCCGGAACGGTACTACACCACCATGGCCGACGCGGATCTGGTGTGATTCGACTTTTTTCGGCCCGCTGTGAGTCACGGCATCGGGCAGCCCTCATTTCGGAGTGCCTCTTCGAGTCGGTTGACCACCGAGTATGGCCTGAAATCGTCGGCCGCGGCCAGGCCCCTGTGCCGTATGGGGCTCCTCATTTCCGGATCCGCGAGACGACGCATGGCGTCGGCTATTGCCCCGGCGTCGCCGGCCGGAAAACGGAGGCTGGCCCCCTCCGGGATGACCTCCAACGACGGGATGTCGCTGTGCGCCACCGGAATGCCGCAGGACATGGCTTCGAGCACCGGCAGCCCGAAGCCTTCCTGCTCGGTGGAGGGAAAGAGCAGGACATCGATGCCGGCATAGAACTCGGGCATCTTCACGGTCGGCAGCCGGTGGTGGAAAACGTCGCTCATTCCGAGGGCGGCCTCCTCATCCTGCATCGGCTCGGCCGAGGCGCGGTGGACCTCGAGTTCGAGACCCCGCTCGCGCGCGATCGAGAGCCCTTCGAGACCCTCGCGGATGCCCTTGACGCGTGCGGAGAAGGTGCCGACGAGGCCGACCCGCAACGGAGTCGCGGTCTCCCGGAAGCCGAGCTGGAAGAAGATCCGCGGATCGACCGCCTCGCCGATGAAGTGGCATCGGATATCGGGGTAGTGCTCGGCGAGCACGGTCTCGAGGTGACGGGAGACCAGGAGCTTGGGGATCGGCGCGCGGTAGGCGGTGTCGATCGCGGCCATGATCTCCCCGTACTCCGGGTGGGATCCCTCGTAACCCTGGCAGAGATGGAAAAGATGGTCGGATTTCGACCGCAGGGCCGGTCCGACGGTGGTGTGGAATGTGGCGATGGTGACGTCGGCCCGCGGGATCGAAGACCCATCGAGGTCGGCGGAGAACCACGGTACGGCGACATCGTGCCAATCCGGTCGTGATCCGGGCCCCACCACCCGTGTCACCCATCCGCTGTCTCCCAGCCACTCGGCGAGCTCCAGCGGCAGCCGGATTCCGCCGTGGAGGTCGGAGGTCGGGACGATGAACTGGAGGCTCAGGGACACCGTCACTCTCCTGCCAGCGCAAAGACGCACTTGCGGCAGATGAAGTCCTCGGGCGCCTCCTCGAGGCCGTAGATCATCCGCCGCAGACGGGCGATCTCCTCGCCGGTCAGCACCTCCTCGATCGATTGAGTCGTGAGATCGCCGATGATGTGGAACTCGTCGTAGTCCTCGCAGCACAGGACGCACTGACCCCGCGGGTTGATGTGGATGTGCTCGATCGGTCGCGAGCCGAGGTTGTTGCAGCCGCGGAGTCGTTCGTGGGGTTGGTCGGGTTTGAGACCGATGGGCAGGTATCCGGCGCGGTCCATGATCTCGAAGTCGCGGACGTTGAAGCGGCTGCCGGCGAAGTGCTCGGAGAGCTTCGCGGCGTCCGCCCGATGCTCCTCGTCCTGTTGACCGAGCACGATGAGGTCCATGGTCTCGGCGACCGGCTTGTCCTTCATGTAGTCGAGATTGGAGAGCACCATCGGCAGGTGGTCCTTTTGGCGTTCGGCGGCGTACCGCTTCCGGTCGAGGCTCGAGATGTTGATCGAGAGATAACTGATCGGTCCCATCTCGACCAGAGCATCGACCTTGTCGGGGGTGAAGGTGGAGCCGTTCGAGAGCACCGCCACCGGCAGCCCGTGCTCCATCAGGAGCCGCACCTGGTCCGTAAAGCGGCGGTCCGCCGTCGGCTCGTTGTAGTTGTTGAGAGTTATTGCCTCGAGAGTGCTCCTGTAGCGGGATATCTCATCGACCAGCCGACGAAAGAGCTCATTCGGCATGTACTCCGGGTCCCTCGGGGCGATGGAGACCGGGCAGAACGAGCACGCCTGGGTGCACACGGTGTGGGTCTCGAGCGAGACATAGCGGAGCCGGAACCTCGTCGACAGGTCCTTGTCCTCTGGAATGATCCAACCGTCGTCGGCCAAGCGCTGCTGAGCCTCGTTCAGACATTCCAGCTTCTCGGCACCGAGGATGAGCCGGCGCAGCTCGTCGAACACGGGATCATCGGCGGCGATCCCGCGTCCGGTGTGGGGGTTGAGGATGACGTGATCGTGCAGATGCAGATACGGGCTCGCGATCCAGCGGGAGTTTGGTGAGGTCACGATTCCTCGCCTCCCACGTGCCAACGGTGGGGGATGGCGACGATGCCGAACGGGTACTCGTCGTACTCGACGGTGAAGGCATCCTCGAGGATCCGGGTGTCGTGGATGTGGAGCGCGTCCTCGGCGAGCAGGAAGACGTAGAGCTTGAAGGCGTTCTTGACCAGCGGCAGCTCGGGGATCTCGAGTCTGACCGTGTGGCGGGTGCGGCCGGTCCACGGCCCAGCGCCGCTGCGGCTGGAGAGGAACGACGCCACCTCGACCTCGTCCGGCCGGTTGAGGCCGACGCAGAGGTGGAAGGCCATCCCGGGATCGTCGCAGCTCCAGCGGATCTCCAGATCCAGGGGCGTTCCGTGGCGGTAGGTCGATCCGGTCAGGAGGCGGACCTCGTCGATCCGGGCCGGCGCCGACGGGGCAGCCTCGACGATCTCCCGTGCCTCCTCGCGGTGATCCGACTTCGCGTCGAGGAAGGCCTCGTAGCGGGGCACCACCTGCTGGGTCGGGCCGAGCGCCTCGATGCGCCCGTCGCGCAGCCACAGCGCCCGCTTGCAGAAGGCCGAGATGTAGTACATGGCGTGCGAGCAGATGAGGAGAGTGCCGCCTGAATCCACGTAACTCTTGAGGTGGACCATGCACTTCTTCTGGAAGTAGCCGTCGCCCACCGACAGGGCCTCGTCGATGATCAGCACCTCCGGCTCGACCTGGACGGCGATCGCAAAGCCGAGGCGCATCACCATGCCGGTGGAGTAGGTCTTGACCGGCTGGTCGATGAAGTGCCCGAGCTCCGAGAACTCGATGATGCCGGGCGTGCGCTCGACGACCTGGGCGCGGTCGAGACCGAACATGGCCGCGTTGAGGGCGATGTTCTGGCGGCCGGTGAGCTCGCCGTGGAAGGCCGATCCGAGCTCGAGGATCGACGCCACCGAGCCCGAGAGCTGCACCTCGCCCGAGGTCGGCGCGGTGATGCCGGCGAGGATCTTGAGCAGCGTGCTCTTGCCGGCGCCGTTCTCGCCGATGATGCCGAGCCCCTCACCCCGGGGCAGCTCGAAGTCGATGCCCTGGAGGGCGTGGAACGGGGTGTGGCGGGGCCGGCGCAGGATGCCTTCGAGGAGCCGGTCCACGGGACGGGCGTAGACCTTGTAGGTCTTCGTGAGATTGCGGACGGCAACGGCGGAATCGCTCATCCCGGCCTCAGATCTCGTCCGCGAAGACTGGTTTGAGCCGGTGGAAGACCCAGATCCCGATGGCGAGAGCGGCGACCGTCGTCACCGCCAGGGGCGTCAGCGACTCAAGCGGAGGCATCTCGCCGCCGAGCAGGGCCTCGCGGTAGAGGGTGACGAGAGCGGTCAGCGGGTTCAGCGCCAGGTAGCGCGCGAAGCGGTCCGGCACCAGGCTCAGCGGGTAGACGATCGGGGTGAGGTAGAACCACCCCTGGAGGAGCATCGAGTTGATCTGGGCGGTGTCGCGGAAGAAGACGTTGACGGCGGCGGCAAGGAAGCCGAGACCGACGGTGAGGCCGACCTGGAGCGGGACGGCGATGAGCAGGATCCACAGCCCCGACAGCGACAGCTCTCCGGTCACACTAAGGACTACTAGAAAGAGCCCGAGCGCGATCCCCTCGTGGAGAAGTGCCGCCAACACCACCGCCCACACCAGCAGCCCCGACGGGAAGGACATTTTCTTGACCAACCCGGCATTTTCGGTGATCGCGGTGGTGGCGCGGGTGATGCCCTCCTGGATCGCCATCCACGGCAGCAGCCCGCAGAAGAGGAAGATCGCGAAGTTCGAGGTGCGCTCGCCGATTCCCGGCGATACCTTCATCACAGTCGAGAAGAGAAAGGTGAAGAGGGCGAGGCTCCACAAAGGCTGCACAAAGGACCACAGAAAGCCCATCACCGAGCCCGCGTAGCGGCCCTTGAAGTCGCGGCGCGTGAACTCGCCGAGCAGGAAGAGTGAGTGTCTCAACATGTACATCCCGGGCCTATCAACCCGCGTCGAAGGAGTTTAGCAGTTTTCTTGGATAGGAACGTGTTAGGATGTCGCCCGGTGCCGAGGACCGGTCTCAGAACCGGGGGCCGGGAGTACTGATGACCAGCGACGACGATGTTTCCGCCAGCGACGAGGAACCGATCAGCTTCGAGGCGACCGTTCGCAGCTTCTTTGCCGACAGGTCGGGGGCGGAGTTCGACCGACGCGCCGAGGCGCTCGCCTCGGGCGAATCCCGGGCCTATGAGGAGATCGCGTTCCCGATCGAGTTCAGTCTCGAACTCGCTGCCGCATGCAACCTCAAGTGCGTCATGTGCCCGGTACCGACCACCTCGCGGCCCGCACAGCTGATGAAGCCGTCGCTTGCCCGAGCGGTCATCGACCAGCTCGCTGAAGAGAGCGGTTTCGTGTTGCTTCCCCAAGGGTTTGGCGAAACGATGCTGCACCCGCATTGGGCTCAGATAGTCGGTTATGCCGCTGAATGCGGCGTCCGGCCGATCGCGATGCTTACCAACGCGACCCTGCTGGACGAAGCGAACGTCGCTCGGATACTCGATTTGGGCATTGACATTCTGGTGGTCTCGATTGACGGTGTGACCCCCGAGACCTACGCCGGCGTCCGGATCGGCGGGAACCTCAACAAGGTCGAGGCCAACGTCCTCCGCCTGCTTGAGGCTCGTGGAGACGACCGAGGGCCGAAGCTCGTGCTGCGCATTATTCGCATGCAGGACACCGCCGACGAGATCGACGACTTCTTCGCCCGCTGGCGGCCACGGATCGGCCCCCAGGACGAGATCCACATCAACGAGTACAACGACTGGGCTGGAAAGGTCGATGATCTCAGTGTTGACGGCATCCAGTCCAACGCCCCGGACCGGACCCCCTGTCGCATGCTGTGGCGGAACCTGTCAGTGCATGCCGACGGCAGGGTTTCGGCCTGCTGCCTCGACAGCGAGGCCGAACTCGTCGTCGGCGATCTCACCGCGGGAGATACGTTGGTGGGGGTCTGGCGAGGGCAGCGGCTGGCGAGGCTTCGGCGGATCCATCTCGAGGGGCGATTCGAGGAACTGGCGATTTGTGCACGCTGCACATCGTGGTA
>JAIVTZ010000217.1:0-6264 GCA_049188105.1 Deltaproteobacteria bacterium
CATAAGTTCTCCGACCCGGGCGTGCGGGTTGCCCACGAATAGGGAGTCCATCAGCCGTTCTCCTGTGGTTCGTCGGTTATTCCGACCATAAAAAAAGGCGGCCGGACCGTTGCCGGCCCGACCGCCGATTATCGGTTGTTCAGCGCTTGCCTGCGCGGCGCAGTGCCGCCGGAGTGTAGTCCTCCGCCGTCCGTTTGATATTGAACTTGTAGGGCGGGTTCTCGCTGTTGAGGCCGATCGCCAGGTAGCGGCCCGCCTGGAGGTCGGTGTGGACCTCGAGCGCGGTCCAGATGGTCGGCACGTTGTAGTAGTTGATGACGTGCGCCTCGGAAACCCGCCACAGCTGGTCGCGCTTGTCATAGGCATCGACCGCAACGATCTGCCAGCTGTCCTCGTCGAGGTAGAAGGTGCGCCGCTTGTAGATGTGGCGCTTGCCCTCCTTGAGGGTCGAGTCCACCACCCACACCCGGTGCAGCTCGTAGCGCGCCAGCTCCTGGTTGATGTGGAGCGGCGTCAGGATTTCCTTGTTCTTCACGGTCGGATCCTGGAGCTTGTAAGAGTTGTAGGGGACGTAGATCTCTTTCCTGCCGACGAGCTCCCAGTCGTAGCGGTCGACCGCGCCGTTGTACATGTCGAACTGGTCCGAGGTGCGCATCGCGTCGGCGGCCGTGCCCGGGTTGTCGTAGGCCACGTTGGGGGCGCGCCGGACCCGCCGCTGACCCGGGTTGTAGAGCCACGCCTGGCGGTGCTCCTTGACCTGGTTCATCGACTCCTGGACCAGGAGGATGCCGCCGGCGAGCCGGGCGGGCGCCATCACCTCCTGCTTGAAGTAGAGGACCTTGTTGTTGAGGTCGGCCTCGGTCTTGCCCTCCATGCTGTAGAGCATGTAGAACTCGTCGTGGAACTGGACCATGGTGTACTTGCCGCCGCGGGTCGGCGCTGCCTGGCCGATGTCCCGCGAGGCGCTGTCCGAGCGGTAGCGCAGGATGTGGTTCCAGATCCCCTCGACACCCTGTTTGGGAATCGGGAAGGGGATGCCGTTGATGGCGCCTTCGACCCCGTAGCCGTTCTCGACGGTGTGGGCGGTGGCGGCGATCTCCTTGGTCATGTCATAGATCCGCTGCGGGAAGGACGCGCTGCGGTGGGTTGGGTAGATGTTCATCTTGTAGGTCTCGGGATAGGTCTTGAAGAGCGCCACCTGCCCCACGGTCAGCTTGTCCGCGTACTGGTCGACGTTGTCGGCGGTGATGGTGAAGAGGACCTTGTCGTCAGCAAACGGATTGACGTAGTGCTCACCCGGCACGTACGAGGCCGGCGGGGTCGTGATGCCGCCGGTCCAGGCCGGGATCGTGCCGTCGGCGTTACCGGCCATGATGCCGCCCAGAGGTGTGAGCTCGTTCCCGAGCTTGGCGATCTCCTCCGCCGTAGCCCCGGCCCACGCCGGGACCGACGCCCCGGCGACGAGCACCAGTGCGCATCCGAGGATGATAAGTGAGTTCTTTCTCATAGTTGTTGCCTCCTCTCGCCTAGAACGAGTACTTGATGAAACCGCCGATGAAATCGCGGTCGTTGATCAGGTTATAGCGGCTCGCGCCGCTGAAGGACGTATAGCTCAGATCGAGCTGCCAGGCGTTCTGATAACCGGCCTGGATGCCGATGGTGAACGCCCTGCGGCCGTCGATGAAGGAGCCGCCGGGCCCCGGTGTGACGCCTTGGACGTCATGCTGCCACGCGAAGCGCGGCGCCAGGCTCCAGGCGCCGAGGGCATTGTTGTAGGTCAGGCGACCGACCAGGCGGTAGCCCCAAGAGAAGTCGTCGGCGAAATGCTCCGGCCGCTCCCACTCCTTGCCCACATGGGCGCCGACAGCCGTATTGATGGGATTGCCGCTGGTGTAGGTGCCGGGACCTTCGAAGCGGAGCACGTCCTTGTCGGGCATGTCGAAGACCCAGTTGAAGCCGAACTCCGTGAGCAGCACGCCCTGGTCGGCGCCGAGCACGTTCGAGGCGATCTTGGTCAGGGTGAACTGGAGCTGCGAGGTGTCGAGCCGCCGATAGCCTTCGATCACCTCGGAGAACCCGACCCCCCCGGGAGCGACCTGGTTGATCGCGGCGAGGAATGGGGATATCGGCGACAGCGCCGCGAAGAGCAGCTCGACGTCGTCGGCCTGCAGGGGGTTGTCCTGGCGGTAGGAAACCTCACCCTGGAAGGCGATGCCCGAGGTGCCGAGCGTCGCGTTCCAGCTCAGACCGTAGAGCTTGATGTCCTCGGGGTAGGCCGTGAACCAGTTTGCGGATTCTGCGTAGACCGCGGCTCCGACGGCGGCCGCCGCCTGCGCCGCCAATGCGTCGATCTCGGGGCTGACGCCCGGCGGGACCCCGACCATATAGTAGAACATGAGCGCCGCCGCCCCGCCCCTCGCCGTCATCTCCGGCACGATTGACACCGGTCCGGTGATGCCGTTGATGGTCGGCAGCCGGCTGTGGATATTCATATAGTAGAAGCCGAACTCGGTGCCGCCCCAGTTGGGCAGGAACCAGCGCAAGGCCAGCCCGTACTGGCCACCGTCATCAGGCTCCACCGTATCGGCCCGGGGAACGCTCATGAACGGGATATCGAGGGGCGGAATCATAAACGGTGGCGATTCGCCGGTGTCGGGGAAGGCCGCAAACTGCAAGAACACGTACTCTCCACCGGGACCGACGAAATCGTTGGTCGAGAAGTAGGTCCCCGGCGGGTCGATGACGATGGGTTCCCACTCGTACTCGTAGAAGCCCTCGACGGATACGTTCGAAGAAAAGTCGAAGGAAGCCCACACCATGCCGAGAGGCCGGAAGGCCTCGCGGAGCTCGGCGCCGGGCACCCGCAGGGCCGACACGTCGATCGGGTTGATGACGCTCAAGCCCCCCTGGATAAAGGTGCTCTCACCCCAGTTGATGACCTGTTGGCCGACCCGGATCTCGCCGCCCGGGAACTGCCACCAGGCGTAGGCGTCGAGCAGCTCGGTGCGGCTGCCGGCCCAGTTGAGGGCCTCCTGGGTGAGCTCGGTGCGCGCCAGGTCGCCGTTCTCGAGCGCGAAGTCATAAAAGCCGCTGCCGCGCACGAACAAGCCGATTCGGTGCGCGTCCCATCCTTCGTACGACCAGCCGAGTTCGACGGTCGCCTTGAGGGTGTTGCTGACAATGTCACCCTTGTCGAAGTTGAGGTTGCCGTCGTCGCCGTTGACCGACCATGCGGTGCCGCCCTCGAACGGGCTGATGATGGCCAGATCGCGCTCCTCGGCGCGGTATCGAGCGCCCCACGACAGCGTCGTGTTGAGGTTGAGGCGGTACTTGCCGCTCGTGCCCGACAGGTCGATGGCCTCTGCCGGCGCGGCGAAGACCACCATCAGGGTCATCGCGAGGACAATCACTGCAACGTCTCGTGCCCTCGGGATCAGCTTGAATTCTGACATCTTGCTCATCTCCTCCCTCCAATCGTCCGTCCTGTTGGTGAGTTGCCTGTACAAAAACACAACGACCCTCCGGCACGATCGCCAGGAGGGCCTGAACTGAGGTTAGAAAACTCGAAGAGACCGGGGAGCGGTGTTTCGTTGATGGAATTCCGGCGGCAAACGACCTCGTTGATGCGATTTACGGCTTTCGGCATCCGTCGCAACGCCGTCCCCCTTCCCCGATCAAAACAAAAAAACCGACTCGATACCTTCGCTCAAATTGGCGTCGCCGAGCATAACACAGCGTTGCGGTCAACTTCCTCCGAGTGAATCGTTTCTGATTATGAGACTTTGTACGATCACTGTCCGGTTGGCATCACCTCGATGCTTGTGCTGTGGTCGCTCACCTTGACCGGCGCGGACTCTTCCTCGGGAACGCCGAGGAACTCGGCAACAGAGGCGACGAGCTTCGAGTACCACACGGTTGCCGTCACGGTGACCTTGCCCGGCGCCACGTCCTCGGGAATGGTCCAGGCGAACGTCTCGTTGACGGCCTTCAGCGGCGCCAGGCGATAGTCGGGACCGAAGGCCGCGGTGTTCCACTGGGCGACCGTCATCCGGCCCTCTGGGTCGAGGTAGGGCAGGCGGAAGATGCGGTCTCCGGCCGGCACCGGCGCGTCGCGGAGAAGTCCCTTGAAGCTTTCGATGCCCTGGATGTCGCCGATGTCCTGGTAGGCGAGGGCGTCGGCCGAGGCGATGGTCCATGCCTCGCCTTCAAAACCCTTTGGGTCCACCGGGAGATGATACTCGCGTCCGGCCGAGTCGACCGCGGTCACGTCGAGCCACAGCAGACGTTCCTCGGCCGATCCCGACGGGATGGAGTGCGCCGCCTTGGCGTTGACCACGGTGGCGGTGAAGACCGTCTCCTCACCGGCTTTCGCACGGTCGACGTTCGAGTGGATCCGCACCTCCACGGAACCCGCCAGCTTGCCCGCGTCGTGGGCGCCGTGGAAGAGGTGCTGGCGGACGTCGGGGTGATCCACGCCTCCGGCCTCGGGGGCCGAGTTCCCGGCCGCGGGCGGCATGTGGCAGTCCTGGCAGACGATGCCCGCCTTCGCCTGCGGGCTCTCCTTCCACTCGAGGTGAGTGGCCTTGACCCACAGCCCCCACGGGTCCTTCTCGTTGTGGCAGGTGCCGCAGAGCTCGGCGGTCATCATGAAGTCGTTGGCCGCGATCTCGTGACCGGGGCTCTCGGTTCCGGTGCGCACGCCCTGCTTCACCTCGCCAGGCTCGACGATGTAGTTGTAGTTGAAGGGCACATCACCCTCGAAGCCGACGATCGAGTGGCAGAGGTCGCAGCTCACGCCCTCGTTGGCGCGGGTGCCCTCGGCGGGGCGCTTGGGCGGGATGTCGCCGGCGAGAAATGCCAGCGGTGCGTGGCAGCCGTTGCAGCCGGCCTTGACCCCGGCCACCTTCGCCACCTTCTCCGCGTGCGGCAGGGCGAGCTCGAAGTACTCGATCTCGTCCCAGTGATGGGTGAAGGACTGCGACATCATCGCTTGCTCGTACTGGCGGGCGATGGTGGTGTGGCACTCGGCGCACACCTCGTTGGGTTCGAAGTCGTCGTACGAACGGGTGCCGAGGGCGGCGTCGCCCGCCGGCCCGGCGGCGTAGGCGACGACGAATGCCAAAGTCATGACAGCCATCACGGCCAGAAAACGCTTTTTCATGGGGTCCTCCTTGCGGCCCCACGCTACGCTTTCACCGATGCCGAAGTCAATTTGAACGTTTGTAGAAAAGCTCAATGATTCGAAGGACTTGATACCCACCCACCCGCTCAGGTTCAGGGTTCAGGGTTCAGGGCACAGGGTGCAGGGCACAGGGTTCAGGGTTCAGGGGCGGGTCCTTCAGCTCGCCACCGCGATGACTGGAGAAATCGAAATCTCCCGGGTAGCTGAGAATTCACCGCTCGGCCCTGAACCCTGCACCCTGAACCCTGTGCCTGGGTGGCGCGTGGGTCACGCGCCGCCGCGTGCCAGCAGCCAGCAGGCGCCGATGCTCGAGGTGCGCTCCTCGCGCTCCACGATCAGCCCGGCCTCGGCCGCGAGGTCGGCCAGGGGGCGGTCGACGAAGCTCGGGTAGTGGGGCCCTTCGATCCACTCGATGAGCCGCACGTACCAGCGGCCGGGACCGGAGTAGTCGAAGACCAGCACGTGCCGGCGAGCGAGGCGGCGGGCCTGGCAGAGGGCGAAGCGGCGCATCTGCGGCGGCATGCCGTGGAGGACATAGGCCAGGGCGACGACATCGTAGGCGTTATCCGGAAGCTGCGGGAGATCGGCGAGATCCATCAGCCGGAAATCGGCCTGCGGGAGCCGCCGCCGCGCCCGCCTCAGCAGCCGTGCCGCGAAGTCGATCCCCGCCACCCGGTGGCCGCGCTCGGCAAAGGCCGCCGCCAGGGTGCCGGTGCCGGTTGCGAGATCGAGGATCGAGAGCGAGGGTTCAAGATCGAGCGTCGCCAGCACCCGCCGGTACTCGGGAAGCAGACGGCGGTCGATGAGGTGAAACGCCGGCGCCACAAGGTTGAAGAAACGCCGCGTCCGGTGACGCTCGGTTGCCGACTCCGGCCACCCGCCGTCACGGCGACAACGGTCATCACCAGCTACGTGAGTCATCTCGATACTGGCCTCTGTGTTCTGCGGTTTCTCCCGAGGAGATGGGCGGGAAATCCGAAATCCGAAATCTTTCGGGGATGGGTGGAAACTCAAAACTCAAAACTAAAAACTCAAAACTCACGAAGCGGCGGCCGGCATTCCGAATTCCGAATTCCGAATTC
>JAIVTZ010000218.1:0-6261 GCA_049188105.1 Deltaproteobacteria bacterium
GGACGGATTTGCCCCCATCCCTGCGAAACCGGCTGCAACCGTGGCCAGAAGGACGGGCCGGTCGGCATCAACTCGATCGAACGCTTCATCGGCGACTATGCCCTCGACCACGACCTCAAGGCAGCGCCGCTCGAGGGCGAGGCCGCGAAGGACCAGAAGATCGCGGTGGTGGGCGCGGGGCCTTCGGGTCTCTCGTGCGCCTATCAGCTCGCCCGCCGCGGCTACAAGGTGACCGTCTTCGAGAGCCTCCCCAAACCGGGCGGTATGCTCCGTTACGGCATTCCGGTCTACCGGTTGCCGCGCGAGGTCCTCGACGCCGAGATCCAGCGGATCCTCGATCTCGGGGTGGAGCTCAAGTGCGACACCAAAATCGGCAAGGATGTCTCCTTCGACGATATGCGTGCCGAGTACGACGCGATCTACATCGCCATCGGCGCCCACCAGGGTAAGAACATGGGGATTCCCGGCGAGGACGGCCCCGGCATCTGGACCGGCACAGAGTTCCTCAACCACGCCAACTCCGGCAAAAAGGTCGACATCGGCTCCAATGTCGTGGTGATCGGCGGCGGCGACACCGCGGTCGACGCCGCCCGGGTTTCGAAGAGGTTGATCGCCGACTCGGCAGCCATGGCTTCGAAGCTCGGCGCCGAGGTCACGATTCTCTATCGGCGGACCCGAACCGAAATGCCGGCCATCGAGCGTGAGATCGAAGAGGCGCTCGAGGAAGACGTCAAGATCGAGTTCCTCGCGGCGCCGATCGAGATCCTCCGCGACGACGAGGGGGCGCTCAAGGCGATGGTGGTGCAACGCATGGAGCTCGGCGAGCCGGATGAATCGGGTCGGCGGCGACCGTTGCCAATTGAGGGCGACACCTACGAGCTGCCGCTCGAAACGATGATCACGGCCGTCAGCCAGAAGCCCGACCTCGCCGCCATGAACTCCTCGGAGCTCGGCGACGGCTGGCTCAACGGCGACGACTGGGGATTCACCGGCATCGACGGCATCTGGACCGGCGGCGACAACATCAATCTCGGCATCGCCACGACCTCCATTGGTCAGGCGAGCAAGGCGGCGGAAGCGATCCACGCCCACCTTCAAGGTGAGACCCTCAAAGAGGTCAACGGTGGCGACATGATCCGAGCGGAAAAGCTCAAGATCGACTGGTACGAACCGATCGATCGAACCCAGCGCCAGGTCAAGTCACCCGAGGATCGCCTCGCGAATCCGTTCGACGAGGTCGATCTCGGTGTCACGGACGACGACGCACTCATCGAGTGCACTCGCTGCTTCAGCTGCGGCAAGTGCTTCGGTTGCGAGAACTGCTGGATGTACTGCCAGAACAACGTGTTCGGCAAGGTCACGCCGGCCACTCCGGGCAATTTCTTCAGCATCAAGAAAATGGAGCTCTGCGACGGCTGCAAGAAGTGCTGGGAAGAGTGTCCCAGCGGTTACATCGTGGGTGAGTGAGGACGGGATCGGGCGGTACGGGGAATGCGGGTTAAGGTCCCGCGGTTGGTGATTGCCGGGCTCTCCGGCGACAGTGGCAAGACCCTGGTGAGCCTGGGTATTGCCCGTGCGCTGTCGGACCGCGGCGTCGCGGTGCGGCCGTTCAAGAAGGGGCCGGATTACATCGACACCGCGTGGCTCGGTGTCGCTGCCCGCTCCACCTGCCGCAACCTCGACACATTCCTGATGTCGGACGGGGCGATGGCATCCGCGCTGGCGAAGGCGTCGGGTGACGCTGATCTCCTCCTCGTCGAGGGCAACCGCGGTCTTTTCGACGGTGTGGACATCGAAGGCAGCCACTCCACCGCGATGCTGGCGCGTCGCCTGGCGGCGCCGGTTGTTCTGGTGCTCGACTGCACCAAGATGACCCGCACCGCGGCCGCGCTGGTCCTTGGTTGTCGAGCGATGGACCCCGAGGTGGATCTCGCGGGAGTGATTCTCAACCGGGTCGGCTGTGGACGCCACGAGACGATCGTTCGTGAGGCGGTGGCGGGAATCGCCGGGACTCCGGTCCTCGGCGCCATCCGTCGCATCAAGGGCAAGGACCCTCTTCCCGGGCGGCACCTGGGACTGGTGACCGCGGTCGAGCATCCGGACCCCGAGGAAGCGGTGCAACGGGCGGCCGAGGCGGTGGCCGCCGGTGTCGATCTCGATCGGCTGCT
Organism: Deltaproteobacteria bacterium; assembly: GCA_049188105.1. Classification (GTDB taxonomy): domain Bacteria; phylum Acidobacteriota; class Thermoanaerobaculia; order Thermoanaerobaculales; family Sulfomarinibacteraceae; genus Sulfomarinibacter. The sequence continues at coordinate 2,169 of JAIVTZ010000218.1, forward strand.
GGCGGTGGCGCAGTGGGCCCCAGAGCTCGAGCTGATGCCTGCGGATACGCCTATCGAACAGGTTGCGGTCACCATCGGCTACCTCGAGGGGAAAGCCTTCAGCTTCTACTACCCCGAGAACCTCGAACGGCTGAGAGCGGCCGGAGTGCAGCTCGTGCCGATCGACCCAGCCAACGCCAGCGTGCTCCCGGAGGTCGACGGCCTCTATATCGGCGGCGGATTTCCGGAGGTGCACGCAGCCAGGCTCGGCGCCAACACCGAGTTCACCGCGAGCGTTCGCGCGCGGGTGGATGCCGGAATGCCGGTCTACGCGGAGTGCGCCGGTCTGATGTATCTGGCCCGCGAGCTGGTCGTGGACGGTGTCGGGCACGCGATGGCCGGCGTGCTCGATCTGGTGGTCGAGCAACGGCCGACCCCCCAGGGTCACGGCTACGAAGTGGCGGTGGTCGACCGGGACAACCCGTTTTTCGCCGCCGGCACCCGCCTCGTCGGTCACGAGTTCCACTACTCGCGTCTGGTGAGCGGATCGGACCGCGAGCACAGCGTGCTGCGGGTCGAGCGCGGGACCGGGATCGGCGACAGCCGCGACGGCATCACGAAGGGCAGGGTCTTTGCGTCCTATCTCCATCTCCACGCCGGGGCGACCCCCGGGTGGGCGGACGGCTTTCTCGCTCTCTCCGCGCAGTTCGCGGCGGAGCGGGGCGGGTCGACGGCCGCATGTGGTTGAAGGAGGAAGTGATGGAGCTGCTGCGGCAGGGTGATTCGGAGGGCCTCGAACGGATGGTGGTAGACACCCCTGCCGCGATCCGTTTCCTCAAGGGCCGGCTGTGGGATGCGGATCGGAAGATTCGCAGCGAGGCGGCGACTGCCCTCGGTGCGGCGGCGGCAGCCCACCCCGACCTCGGTCGCGAGCTGCTGCGACAGGCGCTGTGGGCCCTCAACGACGAGTCGGCCACCAACGGCGCCCCAATGCTGCCCGCGATCGGCGAGATCGGGCGGCGTGCGCCGGATCTGGCGGCGCCGTTCGTCGGGCCGATGACCGCATATCTGTGGGACGACGGGCTGAGGCCCGGGATTCTCGAGGCGCTGTGCCGCATGAACGAAACCGCGCCGGAGCTGGTGGATGGGGTGAGGGATCGCCTGCTGGCGATCCGTGACACGGACGATCCCGGGGAGCAGGCGTGTCTCGAGAGCCTGCTTGCCGTGAACTGGGAGGGTGTGGATGGAGAATGAAAGTCAACGCCACCGTCTGGAGCGTTGCCAAGCAGACGTGGAGGAGCACCCGGAGCGGGCGTCGGCCCATTACAATCTCGGTCTCGCCTACACGGTGTCGGGCCGCGTCAAACAGGCTGAGGCAACCTATTTGAAGGCCCTGGAGATCGATCCGAGGATGTTCCAGGCGTGGGTCAACCTTGGCGGGGTTCGGCTTATGCGCTGGGAGTTTCAGGGCTGTCTCGAGGCCAATCAGGAGGCGGCCAAGCTGCGTGACGACCTACCGATCGTGCACTACAACATGGGTCAGGCCTACCTCTACCTCAACGATCCCGAAAACCTGGTGCGCTGTAACGAGCGGGTGATCGAGCTCGCCAGGGACCATGGCGCCGCGCACTACCATGCGGCGGTCGGGTGTCTGGCTCTCGGGAATCTCGGCGCCGCCGAGCGCTATCTCGGACGAGCCATCGAGCTCGGCCACCAGCCGACCCAGGATTTCATGAAAGCAGTGGAAAAGGCGCAACGGAAAAAAGCACAGCAACAGAACGTAACGCTGATCGAGATCAGCGGGGCGGAGACCCCGGACAACACAAAGGAGGACTGAGATGGCCATTTTTGAGATGGGGAGCGTCTCCATCGAGGTGGACGAGGACGGTTTCATGCAGGAACCCGAGCATTGGAATGAGGAGGTCGCGGCCGCCCTCGGAACCACCGAAGGTGTGGACGATCTCACCGACGACCACTGGAAGGTCGTCAATTACCTGCGTGACTACTACCTGCAGTTTGGCGTTGCGCCGATGATCCGCAAGCTTTGCAAGCAGACGGGATTCCAGCTCAAGGAGATCTACGAGCTCTTCCCGTCCGGTCCGGCCAAGGGAGCCTGCAAGGTCGCCGGTCTGCCCAAACCCACGGGCTGCGTGTAATTCGAGCTGCGGCCGTCACCGCCCCCGTCGCCGACGGGGGCGGTCCGGCGGGCCCGGCACGCCAAGGGGGTCGGTATGCTCGAGGATGAGATTGCAGAACATCGGGACGAGATCCTGGAGCGTTGGATCGAAGTAGTCATCGAGGGCTACCCGGAGGAGACCGCGAAGTTTCTGCGGTCGAAGTCGGATCGATTCGCCAATCCGGTCGGCGCCAGTCTTCGTGAGGGTCTCGCGGAGTTGCTTGACGGCGTTTTTCGCGGTGTCGAGCCGGACGAGCTCAGCTCGGCGCTGGATCGGGTCATCCGGGTGCGAGCGGTGCAGGAGTTCGAGCCATCCGCCGCAGTCGGTTTCGTATTCGATCTCAAAGACCTCCTGCGCGAGTTCTCGAAGGACGCGGGCGCCGACGCCGCCGGGGCGCTGGCCGAACTCGAGGACAGAATCGAGCGTCTCGGATTGCACGCATTCGACGTCTATATGCGCTGTCGCGAGCAGATGTGGTTGATTCGCGCGCAGGAGATCCGCAACCAGTCGCTGGGCATCCTGGAACGGATGCAGGAGTGGCGCGAGAAGCGCGCCGAGAACCCGGAGAGCGCACCACGGTCCTGACGGGGTGTGTGTCACGGCCCGACGGAGCTGAGAGGAAGGAGGGATCGGACGCATGGGAGCGTTGATATCTCTTGTCGCGGTGGCCGGTGTGGCCCTGCTTGCTGCGGTAGGCGCGAGCGCCGGCGACGGTCTGCGATTCGTGCTTGGAGTGATTACCCCGGGGATCGCCTTTGCGGTGTTCCTCGGTGGGATTATCTTCCGCGTGGTGCACTGGGCAAGATCGCCGGTGCCCTTCCGGATCCCTACAACCACGGGCCAGGCAAAATCTTTGCCGTGGATCCGTAACAACGAGCTCGAGGCGCCCAGCGGGTTAGCCGGAGTGATCGGGCGCATGGCCCTCGAGGTACTCGCCTTCCGCTCGTTATTCCGCAACACGAGGGTCGAAATACTGCCCGAAAAATCAAAGCTGAATTACATCGCCGACAAGGCCCTGTGGGCGGCGGCGATGGCCTTTCACTGGGCAATGTTCGTTATCGTTCTGCGCCACTTCCGTTTCTTCATCGAGCCGGTGCCGGCGTGGGTGGAGATGCTGCAAGACGTCGACGGTTTCTTTCAGGTCGGGCTGCCGGTGTACTACGGCACTACCTTTTTGATGGTGGTCGGGCTGGCCTACCTGCTGGCACGCAGGTTCTTCGATGCCAAGCTTCGTTACATCTCTCTGCCGACCGACTACTTTGCCCTCTACCTGCTGCTCGGGATTGCCCTCACGGGCATCGTCATGCGTCACGTCGAGAAGATCGATGTGGTCCAGGTCAAGGCGGCGATTGCCGGGTGGGCCTCCTTCCAACAGGTGGCGCCGGTCGGGGTGGGTATGTGGTACTTCGTGCACGTCACGTTGGTGTCCGTACTTCTCATTTACTTCCCGTTTTCGAAGCTGCTTCACGCGCCGGGAGTGTTCCTGAGCCCGACCCGCAACCTCGCCAACAGCAACCGTGTCCGCCGCCACATCAACCCGTGGAACCCCGACATCCAGGGTCACTCCTACGCCGAGTGGGAGGACGAGTTCCGCGACAAGCTGAAGGCGTCCGGTTACGCGCTGGAGAAGGAGTGAGCCATGGCGGAGAAAAGCCCTCAGGAACTGATCCAGATCGATCTCACTCCACCGCCCAGGAAATGGATGAACCCGGCCGTCGATTTCGAGGCGCGGCGTGGAACCTGGTCCTATCCAGGAGGGGTCAAGAGCCTCAACTATCTGGGTATGCCCAACCCGCGCGAGTGGTCGCCCACGGATGCCGACTGGAAGCTTCCGGAGAACTGGCAACAAATCATCCATGACGGCTTCAAGGACCTGTTGAAGAAATACCGCACGCTCGAAATCTTCATGGACCTCTGCGTACGCTGCGGCGCCTGCG
>JAIVTZ010000219.1:0-6252 GCA_049188105.1 Deltaproteobacteria bacterium
CAATTCCGCTGACGGTCCGAGTTCAGCGGACCGGGTCCGCTGGAACGAGGTGTTAGGTGCCCACTGATCCTGGCCGTTCACTCAGGATCGTGGCAGACGGCCTCAATGTTGTGGCCTTCAGGGTCCAGAACGAAAGCACCGTAATAGTTGGGGTGATAGTCCTCGCGAATTCCAGGAGGCCCGTTATCCGTTCCTCCAGCCGCTAGCGCAGCTTCGTAAAACGATCTTACTGTGGCGCGGTTGCTGCTCCGGAATGCAACGTGAACCTGAGTTTCGGTTTTCGAACCGCTGCGAAGCCAGAAGTCTGGTTTCCCTTTCACACCGAATCCCGCCCATTCCTCTAGATCCCAGATGAGTTCATACCCCAGCGGCACCAAGGCTCGTTTGTAGAAATCCTTCCCTGCGCTGAGATCACTGACCTGGATGACTATGTGGTCGATCATAAGCCCCTCCTTAATAGACCCCATATTCCGAGGCTATCGTGCCACGATCGATCGATAACACGACGGGTGTTAGCGTGCTCATGGATGGGCCTGTGGTCGGTGGAGTGTTCCCTCCCGGTTCGTCGGGCCGCGGCCGCCGGCGTCTCCCGGGATGTCGATGAAGATCATGGTTGCAACCCTCGCCGTCGATTTCGCGCTTCGGTGGCTGTATAAATGGAGCGTAAACGAAGTATCAGCGGTTGTCAAGATCTTCGTTCCAGGGGTTGTTGATTGTTGGGAGAGCACGGCTGCCGCTCTATGATTGCGCATGCAACCTACTGAGCCATAATGCCTTAGGCTCTCGTGGCGTGCGGAATCGGCGATGTTATTGAGACCACGCCTCGTCTCTGTGTTGGTTGTTCGAGAGCCCTCCCATCCATAGTACACCTCTTTGGAGGCGATGAGGAAGCGAGGGAGTGCGGGCTGCCCGGCCACCCGCCTTTCCGGGTTCATCAGCAATGCAGCCGAGACGGCTTCGGAAGTCCCCCCGCGGCTCTGCCAGTTCGGGTGGTGGGCGGAAATCCGAAATTCGAAATCCGAAATCCGAAATCCTCCTCATGAGACAATCCCCACCGTGCCCGTGAATTGCTCCCACTGCTCCCTCCCCGTCCCCGCCGGGCTCGTGGATCCCGGCGCCGAGCTCCAGTTCTGCTGCAATGGCTGCCGGGTAGCGTACGAGGTCATTCACGACCACGGGCTGGACCGTTACTACGACATCAAGGAGCGCATCGACGCCCCCGAGCAGCCGGCACAGACGAGCGGTAAGAGCTTCGCCGAGTTCGACGACCCCGCCTTCCACCGTCTCTACTGCCGCTCCGGCGCTGACGGGCTGTCCACGATCGAGCTCTATCTCGAGGGCGTCCACTGTGCGGCCTGCGTGTGGCTGGTCGAGAAGCTGACGGTGGTGGTAGAAGGCGTCGCGGAGGTCCGCCTCGATCTCGGCCGCTCGCTGGCCCATGTGACCTGGGACCCGGATGCCACCGAGCTGTCCGCGATTGCGCGCTTCCTCGATTCGATCGGCTACGCGCCGCATCCTTTCCGCGGCGTCGAGGCGCGCGACATGGCGCGCCGCGAGGAACGCTCGCTGCTGATCCGGATCGCGGTCGCCGGCGCCATCGCGGGCAACGTCATGCTCATCGCCTTCGCGCTCTATGGCGGCCGATTCCACGGCATCACCGACGAGTACCGGGACCTCTTCCGGTGGGTCAGCTTCGCCCTCGCCCTGCCGTCGGTTCTGTGGTGCGGATCGGTCTTTTACCGCGGCGCATGGGCGGCGCTGAAGACCCGCACCCTGCACATGGACCTGCCGATCGCCATCGGCATCCTCGCCGGTTTCTTCCAGGGCGCCTTCAATACGATTCGCGGTTCGGGCGAGATCTACTTCGACTCGGTCACCGCGCTCATCTTCTTCCTGCTCGTGGGACGGTTTCTCCAGCGCCGGCAGCAGCGCGCGGCGGCGAGCTCGACCGAGCTGCTGTTCTCGCTCGCGCCGTCGACCGCCAGGTTGGTGGCGGCGGACGGGGTGCGCGAGGTCCCTTTGGAGGCCCTGACTCCGGGCTGCCGGGTCGAGGTGCGGGCCGGCGACTCGATCCCCGCCGACGGCGTGATCATCGAGGGATCATCGACCCTCGATCGCTCGCTGCTCACCGGGGAGTCGCTGCCCGAGGAGGCGGCGGCCGGCGACCCGGTTCACGCAGGGACCGTCAACCTCGGCAGCCTGCTCCTGGTCGAGGTTCGCACGACCGGCGAGAACACGCGCATCGGCCGCCTCATGCGTCTGGTCGAGGAGGGCGCTCAGCGCCGCGCGCCGGTCGTTCTGCTCGCCGATCGCATCTCGGGCTGGTTCGTCGCCATCGTGCTGGTGCTCGCCGCGCTCACCCTCGCCATTTGGATGCGGCTCGACCCGGCGCACGCCGTCGAGCATGCGGTGGCTCTGCTCATCGTCAGCTGCCCGTGCGCCCTCGGTCTCGCGACCCCACTGGCGGTGAGCGCCGCCATCGGCCGTGCGGCGCGCAGGAAGATCCTCATCAAGGGAGGCGACGCCCTCGAAAACCTGGCCCGCCCAGGGCTCATGATCCTCGACAAGACCGGGACCCTGACCGAGGGGCGACTGGCGGTCGTCCGATGGTGGGGCGACGAGGCTCTGCAGTCCAGGGTGGCCGCGCTCGAGCATCACTCCTCCCACCCCGTGGCCCGCGCCCTCGGCGAGGCATTCGGGGACCTTGAAGCACCGGAGGTCACCGAGGTGCGAGAGGTCCCGGGGGCCGGCATCGGCGGCGTCTGCGAAGGCCGTCGAGTGCTGGTCGCGTCGCCCGGGCACGCCGCCCGCGAGCTCGGCCCGCTGCCGCCGGAGGCGGACGATGCGGTTGCGCGCTTTGCCGGAGAGGGTCTGAGCCCGGTGGTGGTCGCGGTTGACGGCGCGGTGGCGGCGGTGGCGGGGATCGGCGATCCCCTGCGGCCCGACACCGCCGGCGCCCTGGCCGGGATCCAGGAACGGGGATGGCGGGTGGAGATCCTCTCCGGCGACCATCCCGCGGTCGTACAGTCGATCGGCCGCGAGGTCGGGCTGGCGCCCGAGCGGGTGCGCGGCGGCACGACGCCCGAAGCCAAGCTGGAGGCCGTGAGAACAGCCTCCAAAGAGGGAACGGTGGCGATGGTCGGCGACGGCGTCAACGACGCCGCCGCGCTCGCCGCGGCCACGGTGGGAATCGGTGTCCACGGCGGCGCCGAAGCGGCACTCGCCGCCGCCGACGTCTACCTCGGCAGCCCCGGGCTCATGCCACTGCTCGAGCTCCTCCAAGGCGCCCGCCGCACCCTCGGCGTCATCCGCCGCAACCTCGTGTTTTCTCTCACCTACAACGTGGTCGCGGTGAGCTTCGCCATCACCGGCCACATGAGTCCCCTGCTGGCAGCGGTGCTCATGCCCCTGAGCTCGATGACGGTCGTCTTGAGTTCATACCGCGCGAAAACGTTTTGACACAGGGTTCAGGGTTCAGCACCGATTTTCGCAGACCGCTAACCGTCATACAAACATAACATCGAGGCGGGTTACGATCAGGCGAATCGGAGGATGAGGGGAGCGCCCGCAAGTCCGGGTAATTGTTGGGGAAGGTTGGTCCACTGGACGCCGCGGAGGACGGGGTTATGGGCTCGTCTCGGATAGGTGACTATGACGGTTCCGTCGCGGACTTCGACGAGGCCTTTTCCACGGACAAAGTGGCGGTAGAGCTTGGGGGCATCACAGTCCTCGAAGCCCCGGACTTTTTGGGCGAGCATAGTGTAGAGGGTGTCGGCGATCATGGTCATGACGATGTCGAAGTGGATTTTAACCAGGATCGGGGAGGAAAGGGCGTTGAGGTGGAAGAACTTGACGGCCTCTGCGATGCCGTTCTCCACTCTCCACCGACGGGCGTAGTTTCCAACAAGCAGATCCACCGGCGAATCGAAGTCGTTGGAAATGAGGAAAGCTGGTTTCTCGTGGCCATTGCCACGCACGATGATCTGGCGAATCCCGCCGCGGTATCCCCGAAGCGAAATGATCGACTCGTGGACTTGGGGGTTGGGGAACTTCCGTTTGGCGTGGGGGATGTGAATCCGATTCCAACCGGTTAACCCCACGACTTGGTCGAGTTGCTTTCGGCCGCGACGGCGCAGGGTGATGAAAAGGACCCCCTGAGCGTTCAGCTTGGACAGCTTGTCGTAGGTAGTGAATTGAGAGTCGAAGACCAGGGTCGGTTTGACGCCACGCCGCACCTTTTCCCAAAAGGACAAGAAGCTGAGCACCTGGTCACTGGCCTCGTCGCGCCGGATGTCGGAGGCGGTGAAGAGCATCAGCTTGGACTGAGCGTCCTGGGCAAACAGACACAGGGCGCCCTTCATCCTCTTGCTACGGGCTCCGGCCCAGTGCTTCTCCAGCACGGACTCGTCACCGAAGTGGGGCGCCGTATGGAAGTCAAGATTGACGATGTTCCCATCGTAAAGGCCGAGCCGAGAAGCCTGCTCGACAAAGGCCTGCTGAAGCCGCAGCAAGTGAACCTCGTCGAGAGAGTAGGAGTATGTCGACATTGCGGTGCACTTGGGAAGGACATTGAGTCCAGCGAACAGCCCCAGCCCGGGGTCGAAGGCGTGGTCGCCGACGTGCGCGTAGCGCTCGTTGCCCAGCAGTTTCAAGGCCAAGAAGGAGAGTAGGTAGCTCGTAGCGGGGATGGTGCTGCTTCCAGGAAGGCCGGCGCTGCGGACCACCTTATCGATGTCGAGCTGCGCCAAGAAGGGGGCGAAAAGGAAGACGCCGGAGCCGGCGCACTCGAACCGCGCGCCGTTCAGGTCAGAGAGCTCAACGGTCCTCGAGCGGCTGGGGATCTCTGCACCTTTGACAGTCAGCCCGATCTTGACGCGGGTTCGTCGAGGCAGCTTTGGGAAACCCTCCTCGGCGAGCACCCGCTCTACCGTGCTCACCGAGATCTCGACTCCGTCTTCCGAGAGGAGCTGGGCAATCTCGCCTGCTGAGAGACGATGCTCGCGCCAGCTGCCGATCTTCTTCCGGGTCTCAGCATTCACACGGCGTCTATATGCCTTGCCCACCGGCACCACCTCGGAGAGATCGATCTTGCCGTGCCGGAACTGGTGTTTGAGCAGTCGCACGTATCCCGACTTATAGCCGAAGCGGTCGGCCACGACCTTGTCAGGAAGCCGATCAACAAAGGAGGCTCGAAGAGCTTCGTAGCGTCGCTGCCAATCGAGCTTCGGGTGCGTGAAAAAGGTTGCATCGTTCATGGGAATGTTATACACTATGCGGTTTAGTATGTCAATATCACAATTTCTTAAACAATCTGCGAGGACAGGAGCCACAACACCATCGAGCAGAGAGCCTCTAACTTACTAACTGAAAGATCACGACTTACGCGTGAAATGCTCGAATCCGATTCACTCTCTCGCAGAGCGCCTTACAGGCACAAGGTGCAATGCATTGACATTGTAATCGTCATATGTACTAACATCATTACAGTGCAATGCGGCACCGCCTACGTCGTATCGACCTTAAAACAAAGAACTTGGATGGTTTGCGCCGAGATTAGACTGCCTCAATTTGTTAGCAGCAAGCTACCGCGAAAATCGGTGTTCAGCTCTTATTTCTTCGTGCTCCGGGGTGGTGAGATCTGTCCGCTGTGTCACCGCAAAACGGTTGTCGAAACAGGTCGAACCGGATCTCGTGTCACGCTTTCTTGCACTCGGAAATCATGCGACTTCAGCTTTGAGTATGATCAGGCTGTGGATCTCGCCCACGATCCCGACGAGGATTGACGGATCTCAGTCGTCCAGGGGTAGGGATTTCCGATTCTCCTACCCAACCCCGTCGGTGCCGCTGCCGGTTGGGAAGCGCGTAGGGTGAGATGGACCAGGAACGCGCCGATCAGAAGCATGCCGGACGGCGCCCCGTTGAGAGTTTTGCGGACCCGTGAACGGTGGAGGTCAGAGCCAGGCGCCCCTGTGGTCATCCACGAACTGCCGGAAGGATATTGGGGGCTTTCCGGACACCTCCTCAACTGTGTTGGTGACCTCTGCCGCGTTTCCCTGCCGGATGCTGTGATTTAGGCTCATCATTATCTCGATCACAAAATCAGGGAATTGTGCCTCCCTCTCGTCCCCAACAGGCTGGTAGATCGCCCCCGTCTTGTAGTCGCCGGCGAAGAAGTTGATGAAGTTCTGCATGAAAAAGGACGGCGCGGTGATCGTATAGTCAATACCACTCATTCTCAGCAGATGGTCAGTA
>JAIVTZ010000220.1:0-6241 GCA_049188105.1 Deltaproteobacteria bacterium
TGAATCCGATCTTTATTCCGGCCCCGGGCGCTTCGGCGCCTGGGGCCTTTTCTCACCGAGGTTTTCTTTGACCACATCTCAACACCCCGTGTGCCCGCACTGTGACCAGGAGCTGCAAGCCTTCGAGCTCCCCGACAACATCGGTTTCGAGGCGGATTTTCATCTCGCCTGCTTCAACGACGAATGCCCCTACTACGTCCGTGGGTGGAAGCACATGGACTCAAACTACGCCGTCAAGGCGTCGTACCGTTACCGTGTCGATCCCGCCACCGGCAAAGCATCACCGCTGGCGGTGTGGTCTGCCGACGCCGTCAAGGACCGCATCATCGAGGCATCCGTCATTGAATCAGACCAAAAAGAAAAAGGAGGCTGCCCATGAGCACCGCCGACTCGAGCCTGCCACAGTTCCTGGTGGACAAGAGGCAGCTCGAAGAGGGTGAGACCTTCGACTTCACCTGCCACCCCGGAGTCCCCTGTTTCAACTCCTGCTGCTCCGACGTCAACATCGTCCTGACACCGTTCGATGTCCTCCGTTTGGCGCGCCGACTCGGGATGAACACCCGAGATTTTCTCGAAACCCACACCTCGAACCCAATCACCAAAGATCTCCAGCTTCCGATGATCATGCTGAAGATGAAGAACGAGGATGCGAAACCCTGTCCCTTTGTCGGCGACGAGGGTTGTACGGTCTACGAGGACCGCCCATGGGCATGCCGAATGTACCCGCTCGGCATGGCCATCCCGCCGGCGCGTGCGGGCGAGGAACCGAAACCGATGTACTTCCTCTTCGAGGACGATCACTGCAAGGGGCGACATCAGCCCGACTGCAAGCAGTGGACCGCGCAGAGCTGGCACTCAGATCAGGGGCTGGAGGCACAGGACGATCTCGAGGCGGGCTTCCGCGATCTCGTCAGCCACCCGTGGTTCATCGGCGGGCGCACCCTCGATCCCAAGCGAATGCACATGTTCTACACCGCATGCTACAACCTCGACACCTTCCGCACGTTCGTCTTCGAGTCCTCGTTCTGCGAGCGGTTCGACATCCAACCCGAGGCTCTCGAAGAACTCAAGACAAACGACGAGGCCCTCCTTCGCTTCGCCTTCCAGTGGCTCCGGTTCGCGCTCTTCGCCGAACCGACCCTGAAGGTCAAGGAGGAAGCGGTCGAACGGAGTCAGCCATGAGCGAAGCCAACAAGCCCCTGCTCGTCATCGGCGCCGGCATCGCAGGCGTCACCGCCGCCCTCGAGGCGGCCGAGGCCGGCGCCGAGGTCATCCTGATCGAGCGCGAGGCGACCATCGGTGGCCGCGTCCTCCGCCTCAACAACTACTTCCCCAAGATGTGTCCCCCATCGTGCGGAATGGAGATCAACATCCGCCGTCTCGAGCGCAACCCCAGAATCCGCGTTCTGACCGGCTCGACGGTTTCGGCCGCGGAGGCCGGCGACGGCGGCTGGTCGGTCGAGATCACCACCGGCCCGGCCTGGGTGAAGGCCAACTGCACGGCGTGCGGCGACTGCGAGAAAGTCTGCACGACCGAGATCGACGACCCCCACAACCTGGGGATGTCGAAGACCAAGGCGATCCGCCTCCCCCACCCCAGCGCGTGGCCGAGGATCTACACCTTCGATCGTGCCGCGGTAGGAGATGACGAGGCGAAGAAGATCGCGGAGGCATGTACCTACGACGCCGTCGATCTCGACGCCAAGGAGACGACGGAGACCGTCGAGGTCGGCGCGGTGGTGGTCGCCACCGGCTGGAAACCGTACCCTCTCGAAAGGCTCGAGGAGCTGGGCGGCGGTCTCGACGACGTCATCGCCAACGTCGAGATGGAGCGGATGGCGTCGCCCGCCGGGCCCACCGGCGGCAAGATCCAGAAGCCGTCCGACGGTGAGGCGCCGGCCAGGGTGGCCTTCGTCCAGTGTGCCGGCTCGCGCGACGTCAACCACCTCAACTACTGCTCGGGAATCTGCTGCCTCGCATCGCTCAAGCAGGCACGATACGTGAAGGAGCAGCTGCCCGACGCCGAGGTCACGATGTACTACATCGACCGCCGCACCCCGGGACGGAACGAAGACTTTCTCCTCGAGACGGCCGCCCTCGAAGGCGTGACCTTGACCAAGGGCAAGGTCGGCCGCATCGAGCGATCGAACGGCAGCCTCAAGCTGCGTGTAGAAGACGTCGAGATCGAGAAAATCCTCGACGCCGAGGCCGATCTGGTGGTCCTCGCCACCGGGATGGTGCCCAACGCGGCCGACGAGGATCTCGCAATCTTCACCCGCAAGGACGACGACGGTTTCGTCCTCGACGATCTGGAGGCCGCCGTCACGGTGGCCGGCGTCGCGCGCCGTCCCGAGGACGTCGCGGCATCGGTGCGGGACGCGACCGGCGCCGCAGCCCGCGCCATGGTGGCTGCGGGAAGGAGGGCGTGATGGAAAAGATCGGCGTTTTCCTGTGCACGGGTTGCGGAATCGGCGAAGCGATCGACGTCGACGAGGTCATCGAGGCCGCCGACGACGTCGGCTGCGCCTGCACCTTGACCCACGAGTGTCTATGCGCCCCCGAGGGGTTGGCTGCGATAAGGGATGCGGTGTCTGAGAACGAGCTCGACGGCATCCTGGTCGCCGCCTGCTCCGAGCGCGCCAAGACCCGGGAGTTCGCGGCCCTGACCGAGGATGGACCGTCGATGGTCCGGACCGCGGTGCGCGAGCACTGCACCTGGTCGCACGAGGCCGGGCACGAGGACACCACCGCGCTCGCCCAGGATCTCATGCGGATGGGCCTCGCGCGCCTCGGGGGCGTCAAGCCCATCGAGAAGCTCGAAGAGGAGATCAGCGACACCGTCCTGGTCGTCGGCGGCGGGCGCGCCGGGCTCGAGGCCGCGCTGACGGCAGCCGGGCTCGGCCACCCGGTGGTCCTGGTCGAAAAGGACGACCACCTCGGCGGTCTTCTGGCCGATCAGCTCTCGATCCCACCCGAAGAACCACCCTACGAGGCGCCGGCGGCCAACCCGATCCCGGGGCTGATCGAAGAGGTGAACGCCCACGACGACATCAAGGTGCTCACGACCACCAACATCGTCGAGATCACTGGCCAGCCGGGCCAGCTCAAGGTCAGCCTCAACGGATCCTCGGGTCTCGAGATGACGGTGGGATCGATCGTCCAGGCGACCGGCGCCAAGCCCTACGACGCATCCAAGCTGGAGCACCTCGGCTATGGCGCCTCGCCCGACGTCGTGACCTCCCACGAGTTCGAGAAAATGCTCGTCGACGGCAAGATCGCCTGTCCGTCCGACGGCCGCACGCCGGGGCGCATCGCCTACATCCAGTGCGCCGGCTCGCGTGACGAGAACCACCTCAAGTACTGCTCGTCCGAGTGCTGCGTCAACACCTTGCGGCAGGTGGCGGAGGTCAAAAAGATCGACCCCGCCATCGAGAACGCGGTCATCTACAAAGACATCCGCGCGCCCGGTCTGATGGAGTATTTCTTCCTCGCCGTGCAAAAGGACGCCGAGATGATGATGGCGCGGGGCGATGTGGAGAAGATCGAGGCCAACGGCAAGCTCTCGATCCACATGACCGACAGCATCCTTGGCGACAATGTGGCCGTTGAAGCGGATCTCGTCGTCCTGGCAGTGGGCATGGTCCCGCAGTCCGCCGACGGCGAGCTGATTCGCGAGCTCCACGACTCCCGCCACCAGGCGGAGCACTCGGAGAGCTCGAAGGTGCGCGAGACCTCGGCCGCACGCGCCGAGGAGCTCGCCGGGTATGACGGCACCGAAATCCTCAACCTGGAGTACCGCCAGGGACCGGATCTGCCGACCCTGGAGTACGGTTTCCCCGACTCCCACTTCATCTGCTTCCCCTATGAAACCCGTCGCACCGGCATCTACGCCGCCGGCGCGGTCCATTCCCCGATGGAGTCGGTGCAGGCGGCCGAGGATGGGCTCGGCGCCGCCATGAAGGCTGTGCAGTGCATCGAGCTGGCAAAACGCGGCGAGGCGGTCCACCCGCGTGCCGGCGACACCTCCTACCCCGACTTCTTCCTCCAGCGCTGCACCGATTGCAAGCGCTGCACCGTGGAGTGTCCGTTCGGGACCATAAACGAGGACGAGAAGGGCACCCCGGAGTTCTTTCCCCTGCGCTGCCGCCGCTGTGGAATCTGCATGGGCGCCTGCCCGGAGCGGATCATCAGCTTCCCGGATTACTCGGTCCTCATGGTGGCCGGGATGATCAAGGCGATGGAGGTCCCCGACGAGGACGAGGAGAAACCGCGCATCCTCGCGCTGATGTGCGAGAACGACGCGGTGCCCGCCCTCGACGCGGCGGCCGCCAACGGTGCGACCTGGAACCCGTGGGTGCGCGTCATTCCGATCCGCTGCCTCGGCTCCATGAACATCGTGTGGCTCGCCGAGGCACTTTCGCGCGGCATCGACGGCGTGATCCTCATCGGCTGCAAGTACGGTGACGACTACCAGTGCCACTACGTCCGTGGCTCCGAGCTCGCCAACACGCGGCTGGAGAACGTCGGTGAGACGCTCGAGCGCCTGGCCCTGGAGCCCGAGCGCGTCAAGCTGGTCGAGCTGTCGCACGACGAGTTCGGTCGCATTCCGCAGATCCTGGACGACTTCGCGGAAGAGCTCGATGAGATGGGCCCGAACCCGCTCAAGGGTTTCTAGGAAAGGGAGGGGGGATACATGGCCTCGATCCCGATCATTCACACGTCATCGGAGTTCCGCGAGGAGTTCTTCGACCGCGGCGGTGAGAACGCGGCCCGCTGCTACCAGTGTGCCACCTGCTCCAGCGTCTGCGAGCTGGCGCCGGCCAACGCGCCGTTTCCGCGGCGACAGATTCTGTGGGCGCAGTGGGGGCTGGTGGACCGGCTCATCGCCGACCCCGGTCCCTGGCTCTGCCACCAGTGCAACGACTGCTCGGTGCGCTGCCCCCGCGAGGTCAACCCCGGCGATATGATGGCCGTCACGCGCGCCCTGGTCGTGGAACACCTGGCGACGCCGGTCTTTCTCGGGAAACTCGTCGGAAATGTCAAGAAGACCTGGCCGCTTCTGATCTTCGGCCCGCTCCTCTTTTGGATCATTCTGCTCGGCGCTACCGGGGCCCACATTCCCGGCATCGACCCTGCGCTCGGCGCCCTCGACGGCAATTTTCATTACGAGCACTTCGTGCCGCACACCCTGATCTACATCACCTACTTCACCGCCACGGCCTGGGTTCTCTTCGCTCTGTGGACCTCGGGTCGAAAATATTGGCGATTGCTCGGGACCGGTCAGGAGCGAACGGGCTCCTTCTTCGGCGCCTTGATTCCGGCCTTTATCGACATCGGACTCCACAAGAAATTCGCGACCTGCGAACGGGGCGTTCCAAAACGAAGATGGGGGCATTTCCTCGTCATGTGGGGGTTCGTCGGCGCCGCGATCACCTCCGGATTTGCGGTGCTCTACCTGTACAAGGACACCGTTTTCCTGTCGTGGATGCATCTCGGCTACGCCTACCCGGTCCCACTCACCCACTGGGTGAAGTGGCTCGGGAACACCTCGGCTCTCCTGCTGGTGGTCGGCGGCTTCCTGCTGTGGCTCAACCGCCGCGCCACGGGGGACAAGCTGGTGGGGATCACGACGCCGTTCGACCGCTTCTTCCTGTGGGTCGTGCTGACGGTGATCGCCACCGGTGTCCTGACCGAGGTCCTCCGCTTCATCGCGGTGCCGCCGATCCTCGCCTGCTCGGTCTACGTGATCCACCTCGCGATCGTGCTGACCCTCTTCCTGACCCTCCCCTACTCCAAGTTCGCGCACATTCTCTACCGCACATTGGCCATGGCCCACGAAAGGCTGACCACCGACAGCGATTAGGATTTTGAAAATCCGCCTCGGCAGAGGCGCCATTACCAAAGAGGGAGAAAACAGCATGATCAAACCACACGGCTCCGAAACTCTGAACCCCCTGTACGTAGCGGATGACGCCAAGCGTGCAGCTCTGCTGGACGAAGCAGCAGGCCTGCCGTCGATCGTGATCTCGTCAGCCGCCGCGGGCAACGCGGTGATGATGGGATCCGGTTACTTCAACCCGCTGACCGGCTACATGAACCTCGAGGACTCGCTGGCCGTTTCCGAAAAGATGATGACCACCGGTGGTCTCTTCTTCCCGGTTCCGATCGTCAACGTGGTCGAGGACGCCAGCGGCATCGAGCCCGGCATGCGGATCGCGCTCAAGGACCCCAACGTCGACGG
>JAIVTZ010000221.1:0-6214 GCA_049188105.1 Deltaproteobacteria bacterium
CGACCAGTATTGCATTCCCCCACCCCGCTCGGCAGGCGAGACGCCTGCCCCACAAAACTTCCCGGAGCCCTTGTGGGGCAGGCGTCCCGCCTGCCATGTGGAGGGCGTGCCGGTAGATCGCACCACCCCGTTTGGCAGGCGAGACGCCTGCCCCACAACATCGCAACATCACAACATTTACGAACCTGCCGTGGGCGATTTCCGTAAAGAAAAATGTGGCTGGGTCTTGACAATCCGAGATCAGGTGTTAAATTTTTAGCATGATGCTAATTTCTTAGCATCATTCGACGACCATCGACAGAAAAACGACGGAGGCGACATGACGACCGACACAGCCCACCTCAGCCGGCGCGAGCGGCAGATCATGGAGGTCGTCTACGAGCTCGGCCGCGCCACCGCCGCCGACGTGCGCGAGCGAATGCCTGACCCGCCCTCGTACTCGGCGGTGCGGGCGATGCTTCGCATCCTCGAAGACAAGGGCCACATCGTCCACGAGCAGGACGGTCCGCGCTACGTCTTCCTCCCCATCGTGCCGCGCGAGGAGGCGAGCGAGACCGCGCTCCGGCGGCTCGTGCGCACCTTCTTCGCCGGTTCGCCAGAGGGCGCCATGGCGGCCCTGCTCGACCTCGAGGGCGATCGGCTGGACGAGGACGCTCTGCAGCGCCTCGCCGAGATGATCGAAGAGGCGCGAAGGGAGGAGGACCGATGAACCCATTGCTCCCCCTCGTCCTCGGATCGCTCAAGGCCCTGCTGCTGGTGTTGGTCGCCGCGGGAGTCGCCCTCACCCTGCGCGGACGTCCGGCACGTTTGCGCGCGGTCGTTTGGGGCACTGCCCTTGCGGGCTGCCTCATCATTCCGCTGGTGGCGCCGCTGCTGCCCTCGTGGTCGTTGCCGGTCCCTGAGGGCGTTGCGCGATTTGTCACACCAAAAGAGACCGTGACAACCATCGACGGCGGCCCGAATCAGCCGCAGGTCAACGCCCCGCGCGCGGCCATTCGAGCTCCTGAGATCGCGGCCGCTGAACCCATCGTCCGTTCCCGCAGGGTGAACTTGACATCGATCTTCCTGTCCGTCTGGGCGATCGGCGCCGCGCTGATGCTGGCCCGGCTGGGGGTCGGTCTCTGGCGCATGACCCGCGCCATCCGTCGCGCCCGCCCGGTGGAGGATGACTACTGGCTGGCGATGCTGGCCGACGCCCGCGACCAGACCGGATGCCGGCGGCGGGTGCGGCTGGTCACCAGCTCCGAGGTGGAGATTCCGGCCACCGTCGGTTTCGTCCGGCCCGTGATCGTGCTCCCGCTCCACGCCAAACAGTGGGTGTGGGACCGCCGGCAGGCGGTGATGCTCCACGAGATGGTCCACGTCGCCCGCTTCGACTGGCCGGTGCGGACGGTGGCCCGCCTCGCCCGCGCCGTCTACTGGTTCAACCCGCTCGTGTGGTGGGCGGTTCGCCGCCTCGACCTCGAGCAGGAGCTGGCCTGCGACGAGGAAGTTCTCGCCCTGGGGACCCGGGCTTCGAGCTACGCCTGCCACCTCCTGGGCATCGCCCGCCATGCGGTGCCCTGTCCCTCTCCCGCAATCCCCGCGCTCGGAATGGCGCGCCGAACCCATCTGGAGGAACGCATCATGAGCATTCTCAACCGAACAAAACACCGCCGCGTCGGGTTGGCCGTTCTCCTGCCCGCCGCGATCCTGATGGCCGCAATGGTCCCCGCCCTGGCCTCGGTCGTACCCGGCGACCCACCGCCGCGCCCGGCCGACGCCGAGCTCAAACAAATCCTGACCGAGATGGAAGAGGCGGAGGCTCGGATCGAGCCGCATCTCGCAAAGATCGAGGGCATCGAGATCGAAATGGAACCCCACCTCGAGATGCTCGAGAATATCGAGGTCTCCATCGATCACAGCCGGCTCGAGGAGATCGAGATGCAGATGGAGCCGTTTATCGAGAGGATGGAGGAGATCGAGATCGACATGGCGCCTTTCCACGCCCAGATGGAGGCGATGGGGGAGCAGCTCCAGAACATTATTATCCACATCGACGACGGCACCCTCGAAGACGTTCAACGCCAGATCCACGAGCAGATCGAGAGCCACATGGAGCTGATCGAGGAAATCCACGTGGACATGGAGCCCTTCCTCGAGCAGATCGAAGCGATCCACGTGGAGATGGAGGATCTTCACGTGGAGATGGCGAATATTCACGTCGATATGGAGCCCTTCCACGAGAAGATGGAGCAGTTCCACATCGAGATGGCGCCCTTCCACCAGAAGATAGAGCAATTCCACCGCCAGCTGGAGCCCTTCCACGAGGAGATGGAGGCGCTCGGCAATCGGCTCGAGAAGGCCATCGAGACCGAGATCGCCGCCTATCTGCGCGACGAGCTCGGGGCGGTCACCTCACCGGAGGCTGACTTTCTCGATGCCGCGGCGAGGATCGTCGAAGACGCCGACATCAACGTCCACGACGATGTCGTTCGCGTCAACGCCCCTCGCGGCAATACGCGAGACATCCTGACCGATCTCTACGGTCCGCAGCGGATCGGCATCCAGGAGGCCTTCGACGAGGCCGTCGAAAGAGCCGTCAACGGCCTGTCGCCACTGAGGATTCAGACCGACTGACCGCTGGCAACTGACGACTGTCAATATCGTCGTCGGCACGAACAAGGCCCAGGCTGCCTTGTAGATGGCAGGCGGGACGCCTGCCCCACAAACCGACCCGGCGCCCTTGTAGAAGAGGGCTCACGACACTTCCCGGAGCCCTTGTGGGGCAGGCGTCCCGCCTGCCATGTGGTGGGCCGGAACTCCTAATTCCTCATTCCTAATTCCTCACTCGAAGGTGATCCTGCTCACCGTGACCGGGTTTTCAACCCTGCGCAGCTGATCTTTCACCCCCGCTCGGTGCCATACTCAAAAGATGAGGCAAAAGCGGCGAGCAGCCTGCATCCTCGCGGTCGTCTTGGCGGTGGCCGGTTCTTCAGGCCCCTTCGCCCAGGCTGGTGACGCGGTGGCGCCCGGCGCGGTCCGCGCCGACGCCACCTTCGAGCACCTCGGCGTGGTGTGGACGATTTCGGGCGATGACGATCTCGACAGCTCGATGGCGCTCGAGTTCCGGCCGCAGGGCGACGGCGCGTGGCGGCCCGGCGCGCCGGCGATGCGCGCCCACCCGACCCTGATCGTCAACGGCACACCGCTGGGGCTCAACTCGTGGGCGGCGAGCGCGCTCTTTCTGGTCCCGGGGCAAGCCTACGAGCTGCGGTTGACCCTCACCGATCCCGACGGCGGCGGCGAGACCCGCACCGTGGTCGCGAGCACCCGCGTCCCGCCACCGGCTGTGTACACAGGTGTCGACCGGTACGTGGTCCCGGGGTCGGGCGGCGGCGACGGAAGCCTCGCCGATCCCTATCGAGACCTCCAGGCGGCCGCCGACAACGCCCAACCGGGGGATGTCTTCCACGTCGCCGCGGGAGTGTACTCGCCCTTCCAGATGCTCGTGAGCGGGACGCCCGCCCAGCCGGTCGTCTTCTCGGGCCCCGGCGACGGCACGGCGGTGGTCGACGGCGCGGGCACCGATCGCGGCATCGTCACCCTCGGCGAGTACGACCGCACGATCTCGCACGTCGTCATCGAGGGCCTGACCATCGAGGACGGCCACTGGGGCATCGACGCCCAGAACAGCTCTGACATTGTCATCCGCCAAAACTCCATACGCGACGTCGATTTCGGCGTCTACAACCGCCGGGGAAGCGGCCTGGAGGGCAACCAGACGGTCTGCGATAACGTGGTCGAGGGACGCGTGGCGTGGCCCGGGGTCGGCATCCCCTCCGAACGCGGCATCGACCTCCGTGGCCACGGCAATGTCGTTTGCCACAACCGGATACGCAACTTCGGCGATTGCGTGTCGTTGCAGCCCTTTACCGGCGAGTCCTACGGCAACGACGTCTACGGCAACGACGCCTCCTACTGCGTGGACGACGGCATCGAGATCGACTACAACCGCGCCAACGTGCGGGTGTGGCGCAACCGGGTCATGAACGCCCGCACGGGGGTCAGCGTGCAACCGATCCGCGGCGGCCCGGCCTACATCTTCCGTAACGAGTTCTTCAACCTCGAAAGCGCCCCGATCAAGATGCACAACGACACCGCCGGTTTCTTCGTCGCCCACAACACCGGGGCGCAGCACGGCAACGGCCACTCAGACAACGGGGCGATGTGGCGGTACGCGATCTTTCGCAACAATGTGTTCCTCGGCACCAGCTACGCCTTTGAGTTCGTCACCATCGCCGACGAGGGGTGGCGCGACTTCGACTACGACGCGTGGGGCACGACCCGCGAGATTGGCGGCGCCTCCGCGCCGCATTTCAAGTGGGACAATGTGCGCTACGACCGGCTGCCCGATCTGCAGGCTATCGGTGTCGAGGTCCACGGCGTCGCGGCCAGTTTCGGCGACCTGGTCAACGCCGCCCTGCCGCCGGCATCGGATCAGCCGGCCGAGCCCGGCAGCCGCGACCTGCGGCTGGTCGGCGGCGCGGCGGAGATCGATGCGGGCGCGATCCTGGCCAACCTCAACGACGGGTTCACCCTGATCGGCCTCCCCGACATGGGCGCCTTCGAGCTCGGGCAACCACTTCCCACCTACGGACCGCGAACCGGTGAGATCTTCACGGACGGTTTCGAGTCGGGCAACACCGGCGCGTGGTCAAGTGTCGTGCCATAATTCGTCGACGAAGATGAAGCCCCAGCACACCCTCGGGCAATCTCGGACTCCGGACGGCGGCGAGATCGTGCTCTACGAGCGGGACGGCGCCTACGTCATCCGTGTCAACGGTCTCGAGCTCATGACCAGCCGCGCCCACGGGTCGGAGGAGGAGCTGGCGCGGCTGGCCCTGGCGAAGGTCACTCGAAAAAAACCGAGGGTGCTCATCGGTGGACTCGGCATGGGATACACCCTGCGCGCGGTGCTCGATGTTGTGCCGAAGTCGGCGAAGATCATGGTGGCCGAGATCCTGCCCATCGTCGTCCTCTGGAACCGGAGCGAGCTCGCCCACCTGGCCGGCTTTCCCCTCGAGGATCCGCGCGTGGCGGTCGTCGAGCGCGACGTCGCCGAGATCATCGCCGCGGGGCCATCCGCCTTCGACGCCGTGCTCCTCGATGTCGACAACGGCCCCGCCGCACTCACGGTCGATGTGAACGAAGGCCTCTACGGCGCCCCGGGCCTCGCCTCCATCCGCCGCTGTCTACGCCCCGGCGGCGTCCTCGGAGTATGGTCGGCCGACCCCGACCGCGCCTTCGAACGGCGACTGTCCAAGGCCGGCTTCCGGGTCTCCACCGAAACCGTGCCGGCCCGCCGCGGCGGCAAGGGCCCGAAGCACACCATCTTCATCGCGTACATGAATTGATGTCATCACACGGCAGGCGGGACGCCTGCCCCACAAGAGTTCCCGGTCGACCCTGTGGGGCAGGCGTCTCGCCCGCACATCGAAAACTGCCCGCACCTCTGCTATCCTCCGCCCATGATGAAACCAGCCGTTCGCAACCGCCTCATCATCGGCGCGGCCGCGATGGTCGCCGCCGTGTTCCTCGCCTATCAGATGTACTACAGCCAGACCCCGGCCCGGCACGCCGACCACGATCACGCCATCGCCAAGATCGACGCCGGCGGATTCCTGTGGGTCGAGGCCCCGGATGGAGAGCGCCGAAACCTCGTCGGCAGGCCGGAGAAGGTGCTCGTACTTCACTGGTTCGACCCCACATCCGCTGACTCATCGGAGGAAACAGCGGCGGCGGAGTTCGCCGTGAGCGTCGCCGACGATCCCATGGTCGAGATCCTCTTCGTGGCCAACTCACCCTCGTGGGAAGGGATCGATGCCTGGGCCGAGGCGGCCGGCGTGCCCATGGATCGGATCTACCTCGACGAAAAGGGGAAGACGGGCGGTCTATTCGGCGTGCGAAGGCTTCCCGAAACCCTCATTTACGACCCGCTCGGTCTCCTCGCCCACCAGGCCAGGGGTCCAATGGACTGGACAAGCCCCCGCTTCCGCTCGGAGATTGAACGCGCCAAGGGAGGCGTCGAGGAGATTCACTGAGCGAAATTTCGGATTTCGAATTTCGGATTTTCCGCCCACCCATCCGGCTTCGCGCTGTGCGCTACGCCGTGACAAGCCCGGCGGGCGGCCCCTGCCCCGTCCTCCTTCGGGGTGCTGCCGTCTGATCTGTC
>JAIVTZ010000222.1:0-6206 GCA_049188105.1 Deltaproteobacteria bacterium
CTGCGAGCGAACCCGCACCCGGACGCCGCCTGAAGGCCGCACCGCAAAGGCCACCGCCGCGCTGAGGTCGGACAGTGCCGCCGCCTCATCGAGGCGACGCCATTCGTCATCGCCCATCGCGTGCCACACCTCTGCCGGCGGCGCCTCGAGATCCACCTCCAGGCGCACCATGACCGGGATCGCTGCATTGACGGTCAACGAGCCCGGGTGCAGCATCCCGAGCGGCCAGATGTCGAGGGTCCCGCCGGCCAGATCCGCCCGGCAGGGCGACTCCACCTTCATACCGAGGCCGGCCGGGGAGCTCAACAGCGCGCTCCGACCGGGGGCGGCTCACCCTCGATCAACGACAGCACCGCCAGGGCGTGGGCCAGATACCGCTGCAGTCTCTCCTCCGCGAGCGGCTTGACCGGCGGTGAGGAGATGGTGAGCGGGTTGATCCACCTGCCGTTGAGCTTGACGCGGTAGTCGAGGTGGGGCCCGGTGGACAGACCGGTCGACCCCACATAGCCGATCACCTGTCCCTGCGACACCCGCACGCCCCTTCGAACGCCCTTGCCGTAGCGGCTCAGGTGGAGGTAGTTGGTCTCGTAGCCGTTGGTGTGGCGGACGGTCACCATGTTGCCGCCGCCGCCGTTTCGCCCCGCCCGCGTCACGGTGCCGTCCGCGGTCGCATGGACCGGCGTCCCGACCGGCGCTCCGTAATCCACCCCGTAGTGAGGCATGCGCCGTTTGAGCACCGGGTGGTAGCGGCTCATCGAGAAGCGCGACGTCACCCTGCTGAACTTGAGCGGCGAGCGCAGGAACTGCTTGCGCAGCGGATGGCCGTTGAGATCGTAGTAGCCGAGTCGGCCGTTGTCGTCGGGGTAGACGACCGCATCGAGGGTGCGTTTCCCATTCACGAACCGGGCGGCGAAGATCGTGCCCCAGCCGAAGAACTCACCCTCCACGCTCTGCCGATCCGCCACCACGACAAACCGGTCGCCCTTTCGAAGGTCGCGCAGGAAGTCGATGTCCCACTGGTAGATCTGGGCCATCCTCACGGCCAGCTCGGCGCCGCCTCCGGCGGCTTCCACGGCGCCGAAGAGCGAGGACTCCACGACCCCTTCGAGACGGACGACCTCGCTGATGAGCGGGCGTTCGATGCGTTCGGCGATGATTCCATCCGGCCCCGCGATGAGGTGGACCTCGTTACGGCGATCGAAGATCACCTGCAGGGTCTCGAGTCGGCCGCCAGGCGACAGGACTCCGCGAAACTCGGTTCCCGGGAGGAGTCTCTTCGGATCGATCTCTTCCACCAGAACGTCGCGCCAAACCACCCAATCCCGACGGGCGAGACGGCGGCTCATGCTCTCGATGGTGTCGCCGGAGAAGACAAAGGCGCGCACGGGCGGGTGGAACTGAGCCATGGGGTGGACGACCACCGGCTCGGTAGCCGCGGCATCGGAGGTGCCGCCCCCGCAGCCGACAGCCATCGCCACCGTCGTCGCGAGACCGATCACCCACCTCATGGTGATGCCAAGGCGACGTCTCGAGCATTCGCGCGACCCGGCATCCTCCGGGTGATCGAGGCTCAAGGGCGCCTCCAGCCGGCCACCGCCTCCGCCGTCGGATCGAGGCGTGCGAGGGCCTCGCCCTCGACCGATACCACCAGGATCGAGGGCACCCTGATCACCCGGTGCTGCTTGAGGAGGGCGCCGTGGCGGTCGTGAATCCACGAGACCTTGCGCGGGCCCAGCGCCGCCCTACCGTCGGCGAGCGACTCCTGGACGTCCACCACAACCGGATGCAGACCGGCCTCACGGCTCGCTTGCGCGATCTCGTCCCACGCATCGATGACCACCCCGGCCCCGGGCGCCCACGACGCCCACACCAGGACCGCCACGGGCCCCCGATTGCCGACCCAATTCGACCAGGCGATCGGTGCCCCGGAGACGCCGTCCGCCAGCGGCGGATCGACCGCGATCGCCGACGACGATCCCAAGAGGAGCAGAAGCGCGAGCACCGCGCAGCACCTTTTCATGAGGGAAGTATAACCGCCCCTCGACCCGTGCCCGTCTCCGTGCCCGAGGGTCTGAAACACCAAGACACCAAGAACACCAAGAGCCCACCAAGAATTTCTTAGGGTTTCACTGCTTCATCAGAATGCATCGCAGCGATTTCCCAGAATCGCCTGGGTCGATAAGGCCCCGCGGTGTGAACACAAAGGGATCTCTTGGTGTTCTTGGTGCCTTGGTGTTGAGACGGGTGGATGGGTGGGTGGTAATTCCGAATTCCGAATTCCGAACTCCGAATTCGGAGGCTGTTTGCCGAAGTGCGGCAAAACGGGTTACACTCGCGTTGGGAGGCGCCATGGCCGAAACCGCCGCACATACGGGAACCGATTTCGACACCGACGTTGCGATCGTGGGATCGGGATTCGGCGGCTCGGTCGCCGCCCACCGCCTGACCGAGAAGGGCTACAGCGTCAAGGTGCTCGAGAAAGGCAGACGCTGGCGCCCGGAGGACTTCCCCAAGAGCAATTGGAACATCCGCAAGTCCTTTTGGTTCCCATACATCGGTTGCAGGGGATTTTTCGGATTGAGACTCCTTCGCGAGGCGCTGGTGCTGCACGGCGTCGGTGTCGGCGGCGGCAGCCTGGTCTACGCCAACACCCTTTTCGAGGCGCCTGATCGGGTGTGGGACGACCCGCAATGGCAGGGGCTCGAGGACTGGCGGGCGATCATACCGGAGCATTACGCTACCGCCCGCCGCATGCTGGGGGTGGTCGAGACCCCCAAGTTGGGACCGGCCGACGAGGCCCTCCGCCGCGCTGCGGCGCGGCGCGGCAAGGAGGACACCTTCCGGAACACGCCGGTCGCCATCTACTTCGGCGATCCCGACGTCACGGTGCCGGACCCGTACTTCGACGGCGAGGGGCCCGAGCGCACCGGCTGCACCTTCTGCGGCGGCTGCATGGTGGGTTGCCGTAACGGCGCCAAGAACACCCTCGACAAGAACTACCTCTATTTGGCCGAAAAAGCGGGCGCCGAGATCCACCCAGACACCCGGGTGGAGCTGGTCGAGGCGCTGCCGGATGGCGGCTACCGGCTTCACTTGCGGAAAAAACCGGTTCTTTTCTCGTCCAGCAGAGGGACCTTGACCGCCCGTACGGTGGTCTTTTCCGGCGGCGTGCTCGGCACCGTGCCGCTGCTCATGGATTGCAAGGAGAAGGGCGCCCTCCCCCATCTCTCCAACCAGATCGGCAACGTCGTCCGCACGAACTCCGAGGCCCTCCTCGGCGTGCTCTCGAAGAGCCGCAAGGATCTCTGGGAAGGCGTCGCCATCGCCGCCAAGGTCGAGATCGACGATCAGACCCACTTCGAGTGCGTGCGCTTCCCGAAGGGTTCAGATGTGATGCTGCTCCTCGGCACCCTGCTCACCGACGGCGGCCCCGGCATGCCGCGCCAGCTACGCTGGATCGGCAACATCCTGCGCCACCCGATCGACTTTCTCCGCATCCTCAAGCCCTGGGGCAAGGCGGAGGCGGGCACCGTCGTGATGGCCATGCAGACCGCCGACAATTACACTCGAATGGTGCGCAAGCGGCAGTGGCTGTGGCCCTTCAGCCGCACCCTCACCACCCAGCCCGATCCGAACCAGCCCGGGATCCCCTCGTACATCCCGGTCGCCAACGAGATAGCCCGCGAGGTGGCGGAGGAGCTCGACGCCATCCCGCAGTCGACCCTCAACGAGGTCCTGCTGGACACCTCCACCACCGCCCACATCCTCGGCGGCTGCGGCATCGGCAGCGACCCCGACCACGGCGTCATCGACTCCTCGGGCCGGGTCTTCGGCCACGATGGGCTCTACGTCATGGACGGCTCGATGATCGGCGCCAACCTCGGGGTGAACCCGTCGCTGACCATCACCGCCCTGGCCGAGCACGTGTGCAGCAGGATTCCGGCCAAGGGATCGTAGGAATTCGGAATTCGGAATTCGGAATGCCGGCCACCCACCCCGGCTGATTTCGGATTTCGGATTTCGGATTTCGGATTTTCCGCCCG
Organism: Deltaproteobacteria bacterium; assembly: GCA_049188105.1. Lineage (GTDB taxonomy): Bacteria > Acidobacteriota > Thermoanaerobaculia > Thermoanaerobaculales > Sulfomarinibacteraceae > Sulfomarinibacter. Next base: position 4,044 of record JAIVTZ010000222.1, read on the forward strand.
ACCCCTGCGGTGAATCCTTCCCAGCCCGCCACCACTCGGTAACAAAACCGCCCGGCTGTTCGGCCAACTTGTGGTGCAGGCGTCCCGCCTGCATGTGCGGCCGGGACGGCCGCACCACAAGGCCTGGTGGACGATCGTCCCCACCAAGGACGCCTCAACGATGGTCGTGTAACATCCTATGATCATGAAAGAACAGGGATCAATGGCGGCGATTTTCGAGCGGCAGTGGATTCACGCGGTGGTGCTGGCGGTGATGCTGGTCGCCCTGTGGCTGATCAGCCGTGCCTGCCCGTGCTTTCACCGCGGTGAGCTGTGGGGCATCAGCACCTGGACCTGGTTTTGGATCGCGGTGGCGGTGCCCATCGCGCACCAGGTCTTCGTGTGGTTCTGTTGGCGCACCGAGCTCCACCGCGGTCTGATCAGCCGCGTCTTCGGCCGCCACGGGTTCTTGATCTACGCCGTGATTTTCACGGTGCTGATCGTCGGTCGTCTGGTCGCGGTCACCGTTCTCGCCGTCGCGTCCCGTGACACCTTGCCCTTGAACCACCTCGTCCTCAGGTCGCTGGCGGCCGTCATCGCGATCCCGGTCGCCTACCTGGGATACTCGGTCGCCCGCTACTTCGGCTTCAAACGCGCCTACGGCGCCGACCATTTCGACCCGGCCTACCGATCGCTGCCGCTCGTGCGCGAGGGGATCTTCCGCTTCACCTCGAACGGCATGTACATCTTTGGCCTGATGGTGTTCTACATCCCCGCGCTCTGGTATGCCTCTCGGCCCGCACTGATTGCGGCGATCTTCAACCACGCCTACATCTGGGCCCACTACCTCACCGTCGAGCGCCCGGACATGCGGCGCATCTACGGCCCCGCCCGGTGACGGTCCCGACGGAGACCATCTCGACCCGCGCCTCGCGCCGACTCGCCCTGTGCCGGGCCGGGCTGCTCAAACCCGAGTGGACCGGCATGCCGCGGCGCGCCGCCGGCCGCGGCAAGCGCGCCCGCGAGGCCGCCCATCGGGTCATCCGCCGCTTCGGCTACCTCCAGCTCGACACGGTCTCCATCGCCGGCGCCCGCAGCCACGCCATCGTCCTCCTCTCCCGGCTCGGCGGCTTCGACCCCGAGCTCGCCGAGGAGCTCCTCCAACCCGGCGAACCGCTCTTCGAGTACTGGGGCCACGAGGCGAGCTGGATCCCGATCGAGCTCTACCCGGTCTTCGGCTTCCGCCGCGAGGAGTTCCAACACCATCCGTGGTGGGGAGACCTGGTGGGTCAGCACCCCAAGGTCGCGGCCGATCTCCTTCGGCGCATCCGCGACGACGGGCCGCTGCGCTCCCTCGACATGGAGGGCGGTGGCAGCCGCGGTTGGTGGGACCTCAAGATCGCCAAGAAGGTAGCGACCGCACTGTGGTCGTCGGGCGAGCTCGCGATCCGCGAGAGGCGGTCGTTCCAGCGCGCCTACGACCTCCCCGAGCGGGTGATCCCGGAGCGTTGGCGCGAGGATACCGTTGCCAAGGAGCGGGCGATCGAGATCCTCGTCCTGCGCGCGCTCGGCGGCCACGGATGGGCCCAAACCGGGACCCTCGCCCGGACCTTCCGGCTTGCGCAGAACGACGTCGCCGAAGCCCTCGGTAGGCTGTCCTCACAGGAAACGGCCGTCCCCTGCACCCTGGTCGGCGATGACGGCCGAAAGAGCCGCGGTTGGATCCGCCCCCCCGATCTCGAGCTCGCCGCCCGCCTCGAGAAACTCCGCCCCCGCCGGGACCGCGGAGTCCTCCTCTCCCCTTTCGACCCCCTTCTGTGGGACCGCCAGCGCGTACAGCAGCTCTTTGGTTTCCACCAGGTCCTCGAGATCTTCAAACCGGCGGCGCAACGAATCTACGGCTACTACTGCCTGCCGGTGTTGGCCGGCGACCGTCTTGTCGCCCGCTTCGACCTCAAGGCCGATCGCAAACGCGGGACCCTACAGGTCCTGTCTCGTCGCTTCGAGGGCGACGACGCCTCGAAACCGGCCGTGGCGGCGGTCGGTGAGGCGGCGTGCACCGCCCTCAACCGATATGCCGAGGCAGTCCGGCTGGCCATCGACGAGACCGCATAGTGCACCCCGCCACAATTGGAGAGGTATTCGGTCGCCGATGCATCCATCCTGCCTGCACTTCGCTCCCTC
>JAIVTZ010000223.1:0-6197 GCA_049188105.1 Deltaproteobacteria bacterium
CGGTGAAGCACCGTCGCCAGCGCGTGGCTCATGGCCTCCTCCTTCGGATGAGGCCTGAGCTCACTCCGCTGCCGCCGGCGGTTTGAGGACAACATCATGCCGGGATGCCAGGCACCTCCGGTGAACGCGCCCTGCGGCGCAGCCGCGCGGTTACAATGCCCAACGATCGAAGGAGGAACCATGGATCTTAAAGACCAGTTTGAAGCCGCCATCGAGAAGGCGAAGTCGTTATCCACACAGTCCAACGAGACGCTTCTCGAGCTTTACAGCCTCTACAAGCAGGCCACCAAGGGGGACGTGCAGGGAGAGGCGCCGTCGGGCTTCGATTTCCGCGGCGCCGCCAAGTACGCCGCCTGGGAGAAGCGGCGCGGGATGTCGGCTGACGAAGCCATGCAGGCCTACATCGACCTGGTTGACCGCTTGGCAGTCGGTTGAGTCGGCGTCCGAGCTCGGAACTCAAAACTCAAAACTAAGAACTCAAAACTGTTGCTCCGTCAGGAGCAACCCGTCGTTCCCCCGCACGAATCGCATTTGAGGCAGGTGCCGTTGCGGACCAGGGTCAGCGCGCCGCACTCGGGGCAGGGGTCGCCCTCGTAGCCCATGTAGCGCGCCTTCTGCGCCGCGGCCTCGCCCTGGCTGAGCGTGGCGCGGCCGGTGGCGACGGGCGCCGACTCGGTGATCGGCTCGGCGCCGCTCTGGCCGACCGCGATCGGGTGGACCTCGGCCATGTCCTTCTCGTCCGGCGGCAGCTTGTGCTGGTCGGAGCCGGTACCGATGGCGTCGTGGCGAAGGTCCTCGAGCGAAACCTGGGCGAGGTCGTCGCGGTCGAGATAGGTGATGGCGAGCTCGCGGAAGACGTAGTCAATCACCGAGGTCGCCATCTTGATGCGGTCGTGGCCGCCGACCATCCCCGACGGCTCGAAGCGGGTGAAGACAAAGGCGTCGACGTACTCCTCGAGCGGCACGCCGTACTGGAGGCCGAGCGAGACCGCGATGGCGAAGCAGTTCATCAGCGACCGGAAGGCCGCACCCTCACGGTGCATGTCGAGGAAGATCTCGCCCAGCGAGTTATCCTCGTACTCGCCGGTACGGATGTAAACCTTGTGGCCGCCGACCGAGGCCTTCTGGGTGAAACCGGAGCGGCGGCCGGGGAGGCGGTGACGACGCGCCTGGTAGCGGATGACGATTCGTTCGGCCATCGATGAGGCGACCTTGACGGGATCGCCGGTCGCGACCGCCGCGGCCAGCGCCTCCTCTTCTTCGGCATCCATGGCGATGCTGAGGGGCTGACTGAGCTTGGAACCGTCGCGGTAAATGGCCACCGCCTTGAGCATCTTCTGCCAGCCCAGGTAGTAGGCCCGCTTGATGTCGTCGAGCGTAGCCTCGGCCGGCATGTTGATGGTCTTGGAGATGGCGCCGGAGATGAAGGGCTGTGCGGTCGCCATCATCAGGATGTGCCCGTCGTAGCGGATGCAGCGCTTGCCGTGTTTGCCGCAACGGTTGGCACAGTCGAAGACCGGCAGGTGCTTGTCGGCGATGTGTGGCGCGCCCTCCAACGTCATCGTGCCACAGGCCCAGCTGTTGGCCTCCTCGATCTCCTCGGCGGAAAAGCCGAGGCGGGCGAGGACGTTGAGGTTCCAGTCGGCGAGATCCTCGTCGGAGAACTCCAGCCGGCGAAGGAAGTCCTCGCCGAGAATGTGTGGCGCAAAGGCGTTTCCGATCTCAAACGACATCGGCAGCGCCTGCTCCATTTTTGCAATGACCTCATCGGTGAAGCCCTTTTCGCGGAGGGCTTTGGCGTTGATGGTCGGGCAACCCTCGAGGGTGCCGTGGCCGACACTGTGGGCGACGATCTCGTCGATCTGCTCGGCCGAGTACCCAAGCGTTTTGAGGGCTGTAGGGATGCCCTGGTTGATGATCTTGAAGTAGCCGCCGCCGGCCAGCTTCTTGAACTTGACCAGCGCGAAGTCCGGCTCGATGCCGGTGGTGTCGCAGTCCATCACCAGGCCGATGGTCCCGGTCGGCGCGAGCACGGTGGCCTGCGCGTTTCGGAATCCGTGCTCGGTGCCGAGCTCGATGGCTCGGTTCCACACGTCGCGGGCTGCGGCGATGAGGTCCGGTGGGGTTGTGTCCGCCGACAACCCGTCGGGCTTGATCGTCAGACCCTCGTACATTTCTGCGGGTGCGTCGTAGGCCGCGCGGCGGTGGTTGCCGATCACCCGCAGCATGCTGTCGCGATTGTCCTCGAAACCTGGGAAGGGACCGAGCTCGGCCGCCATCTCTGCGGAGGTGGTGTAGGCCTCGCCGGTCATGATCGAGGTGATGGCGCCGCAGATTGAGCGTCCCTCGTCCGAGTCGTAGGGAATCCCCAACCGCATCAGCAGCGAGCCGATATTGGCGTATCCGAGGCCGAGGGTGCGGTAGCGGTAGCTGAGCTCGGCGATGCGACGGCTCGGGAACGAGGCCATCAGCACGGAGATCTCGAGCACGATGGTCCACAGGCGCACGGCGTGACGGAAGAGCTCGATGTCGAAGTGGCCGTCGTCCCCGAGAAACCGCACCAGGTTCAGGGACGCCAAATTGCACGCGGTGTCGTCGAGGAACATGTACTCCGAGCACGGGTTGGAGGCGTTGATGCGGCCGCTCGTCGGGCAGGTGTGCCACTCGTTGATGGTGTCGTCGTACTGCAGACCCGGGTCGGCGCACTCCCACGCGGCCAGCGTAATGTCAGCCCACAGCTTGGCGGCTGGGACCTTTTTGGCCACCTCACCGTCGGTGCGGCTGACCAGGGTCCAGTCCCGGTTCACTTCGAGGGCGTCGAAGAAGGCGTTGGGAACACGCACGCTGTTGTTGGAGTTCTGCCCCGACACGGTGTAGTAGGCGTCCGAGTCCCAGTCGGTGTCGTACTCCTCGACCGAATAGGTGTGCTCACCCTGGGAGGCGAGCTGAAGCACCCGCTGGATGGAACCGTCGGGCACTCCCTGACGGCGCGCGGCAACGACCTGGTTGCGCAGCTCGGTGTTGGCGGCGAGGTCGACGACCGGATCCGCCGAGTCCTCCGGGAAGCACGCGTCCAGGATCTCCTGAAGCTGCCGGCGCAGGAGTCGCGAACCTGCGACCAACGCCGCCACCTTGCGCTCCTCGACCGCCTTCCACGAAATGAACTCCTCCACATCGGGGTGGTCGAGGTCGAGGCAGACCATCTTTGCCGCGCGGCGGGTCGTGCCGCCCGATTTGATGGCGCCGGCCGCGCGGTCGCCGATCTTGAGAAAGGACATCAGGCCTGAGGATCGGCCGCCGCCGGACAGCGGCTCGCCGTGCCCGCGAAGCTTGGAAAAGTTTGTGCCGGTGCCGGACCCGTACTTGAACAGGCGCGCCTCGCGCACCCACAGGTTCATGATTCCGCCCTCATTCACGAGGTCGTCACTCACCGACTGGATGAAGCAGGCATGCGGCTGGGGGCGCTCGTAGGCGCTCGACGACGTCTTCAGCTTGGCGGTTTCAGGATCCGCGTACCAGTGCCCTTGAGCCGGGCCGGTGATGCCGTAGGCCCAGTGCAGACCGGTGTTGAACCACTGCGGCGAGTTCGGCGCACCATACTGCGCCGCCAGCATGTAGCAGAGCTCGTCGTGGAACGCTTCCGCATCCTCATCGCTGCCAAAGTACCCGTGCTCTTTCCCCCAATGCGTCCAGCAGCCGGCGAGACGGTCGAAGACCTGGCGCGCGTCTCGCTCCGGCCCTGTTATGGGATCGCCGCTCTCCGACATCTCGGGGTTGCCGTCGTCGTCGAGCTGCGGCACTCCCGCCTTGCGGAAGTACTTCTGGACCAACACGTCGACCGCCACCTGTGACCAGTCCTTGGACGCCTTGATACCGTCCATCGCAAAGACGAGGCCCCCGTCGGGGTTTCGAATCTCCGAGGATCGATCGACGAACTCGATCGATTCGTACGGGTCTTCTCCGGCGCGTGTGAAGCGACGCGTCACCTTCATGCTCTGTCCTCGACCTCCCCTTCGGCGACCGCGTTCCAGCACAAACCTTCCCCGAAATACCCATAATGGAGCACAGGCTCGCGGAATCAACTCAGCAGACTTGAGCCACTATATATGGGGTTCCCGGCCGATGTCAACACTACATCTTGGGGTTTCTTGGAGATTTCCCTTTTCGCGGAAGTGTCTGCAGTTGAGACATTTCCGCGACTTTGGGTCGCTGGGGTGCAAGCCCTGCTTTCAGTGTCTCGATTATCAAGGCTAGTACCGGCCGCGAATTCGTGGGATGAGAAATTCATTGAATCCGCCCTCGAGGTCATAGCGCGGGCCGAGCCCCCAGTCGGATCGCGCTGCACTGTCATCCACGTCTGCCGGCCAGCTGTCGACGATCACCTGGCGCTTGAGGTCCTCCTCGAAGCTGATGTCTGCACCGGGAAATCCGGCCAGCACCAGCGAGCGGATCTCGTCCGCCGAGGGGTTGAAGGCGGTGATGTTGTAAACGGTTCGTCCGAGTCGCGCCCGCTCCGCCCGTGCCAGCCGAACCAGCCCATCGACCGCGTCGGGCATGACCATGAACGGAATGCGGGTGTCGGGTCGTACGAAGCACGCGTAGGGTTCCCCCCTGGCGGCGGCGTGGATCATCTCCGGCGCGAAGTCGGATGTGCCGCCTGAAGGGACGGTGACGGCCGAGATCAGACCGGGGAAACGGATGGCGCGGAAGTCCACTTTGCCGGACAGAGTTTCCGCCGCGAGCTGCTTGTAGTGGAGGGCGAAGTACCGGCCGAGGTGCTCGCAGTAGAGCTTGTTGCAACCGTACATCGTGGTCGGGTTGTTCCACTCGTGCTCGCGGACGGCTCCGGCTGCCGCCTTCGTCTCCAGGTCCGGCAGACCGTAGGCGGCGATCGAGGAGGGGTAGAGGAAGACCACCGTGTGACCGTGGGATTCTCCCTGCGCTTGGGCGAAATCGAGCAGCTTGAGGGTGCCCTCGACGTTGACCTGATGCGCGGTCACCGGTGTGAACTCGGCGCGGGTGGAAAGGATCGCCGCGAGGTGGTAGATGGTCTCCACCTGATACTCGGAGAGGATCCGATCGAGCAGGTGGGTCTCGAGGATCGAGCCCCGGTACTCCTGTTCCACGAGCCCCGAGAACGCGTGGTCGAGCGGTTTCAGGTCGATGGTGATGATCGAGGTGCCGCCCTCGTCGGCGAGCCGTTCAATCAGACCGTGACCGATCTCGCCACCGGCGCCGGTGATCAACGTCACGTGCTTGCGCATGCTGCTCCCTCCCGTCCGCCCGCCAGATTCCTCGACGCGCCCCGGCCTGTCAAGTGATGCGGGCATCCGCATCCGCATCCGCATCCGCATCCGCGCCCGTGCCCGTGCCCATGCCCGTGCCCGCCCGCCGTCCGCGGGCTGCGCCCGCGGCCACAGTCGCTCAACCGGCCCGCCCTCGGAACGCAAGCGTTCCTCGGTCCCGGCGGGCTACCTCCTGCCGAACGACGCTCCCTCCTCCTTTTGTGGGATCGCGCCGATTCCGGACCTCTGGCCGCGTTTTCCTCCCTCCGCTCGATCGGGACGATCACGAGATCTGTCCCTCCTCGCTCCAGTCGGAGAAACGCACCCAGAGGCCCAATCTCGTCGCGATCGCGAAACCTCCGCTTCGCTGCGGTTTCGCGGGGCCTCGTACTGTCCTTCAGCGCCCGAGGTCGGCGTGGCGGCTGCGCCGCCCATGGCGCTGTCGCTCCAGGCCTCTGCTACGGCCCGCGATACGCGGCCATCTGGCACGCGCAAGCGCGCACCAGCTGACCACGTCTCGCGTGCCTCGCGACGAGGCCCTCCGCAACAGCGCCACGCCGACTCAACGCTCCGAGTGGAGAATGACGACCGGGGTGGAGCTAATACCTAACGTGGATATTCACTTGACTAAGGTGACCACTACATGCTGTGGTACCGACCTCCCAGCTTCCACGGTCAAGAGCCCAGGGCTGGAATCACACACGACAACAGTAATTGATTCGTTTCGAGATACTTGCTTCAAGTTGCTCGGTCATAACAGGGACACCTGCCGCGTTTTCTCGTTATGGGGACAGCACTACATCTTGTGGTCACCTTAGTAAAGTGCATATCCACGATCCGAATTAGTGCCACTCCCAGTCGATGAAGCCCGGCTTGGCGTCCACCATCGCGTTGACGATAAGCTCGACAAGG
>JAIVTZ010000224.1:0-6179 GCA_049188105.1 Deltaproteobacteria bacterium
ACAACATTATGGCGGGATGCCAGGCACCTCCGCCGCGCCTTTTCCCACCCGCTTCGAACGTGAAGGCGTACATGTACGGGGGTGGGTAGGTGGGAACTCAAAACTCAAAACTAAAAACTCAAAACTGATATGGGGGGGTGGGTAGAAATTCCGAATTCCGAATTCCGAATTCCGAATTTTCCCCGTTCCCGTTGACTCCGCGCCCTTTGGGTGCTACAACTTCGCGCCCGCTTCGGCGGGCCGAAAGAGAGCCTCTCATGACCGAGTTCCGAAACCTCGCCATCATTGCCCACGTCGACCACGGCAAGACCACTCTGGTGGATGCCATGCTGTGGCAGAGCGGGACCTTTCGATCCAACGAGCGGGTCGCCGAGCGGGTCATGGACTCGGGCGACCTCGAGCGCGAGCGTGGCATCACGATCCTCGCCAAAAACACCGCCGTGCGGCACAAGGGCGTCAAGATCAACATCGTCGACACCCCGGGCCACGCCGACTTCGGGGGCGAGGTGGAGCGCACCCTGCAGATGGTGGACGGGGTGCTGCTGCTGGTCGATGCCGCCGAGGGGCCGCTGCCGCAGACCCGGTTCGTGCTGCAGAAAGCCCTCGAGCTCGGGCTGCCGCCGATCGTGGTGCTCAACAAGATCGACCGCGACGACGCGCGGCCGGCGGAGGTACTGGACGAGGTCTACGACCTCTTCATCGATCTCGATGCCGACGAAAATCAGCTCGAGTTCCCGGTCTTCTGCACCGACGCCCGCAAGGGCCTGTGCCGGCACGGGCTCGAGGGCGACTTCAGCGATCTGCAGCCGCTGCTCGACGAGATCCTCGCGAATTTGCCGCCGCCCGAGGGTGATGCGGAGGCACCGCTGCAGCTTCTGGTCACCAACCTCGACTACTCGGACTATCTTGGACGGTTAGCGGTGGGTCGCATCGTCAATGGCACCCTGCACGCCAACCGGACGGTCGGCATTGCCCGCGAGGATGGCATTGGCGAGGCCAAGGTCGGCATCGTCTACTCGCACGAAGGCCTGAAGAGGATCGAGGTCGAGAGCGCCGTTGCGGGGGACATCGTCGCCCTTGCGGGCCTCGACGAGGTGACCATCGGCGATTCACTGGTCGATCGCGACGATCCGCGGCCGCTCAAGCGGATTGCCGTCGACGAACCGACAATGTCCATGGTCTTCTCTGCCAACAACTCGCCCTTCGGAGGACGAGAGGGCCGATTCGTGACCGCCCGCCAGATCCGTGAGCGGCTCGAGAAGGAGGTCCTCCACAACGTCTCCATCCGGCTCGAGATCGTCGCCAACGACGCCTTCGAGGTGCAGGGTCGGGGCGAGCTGCAGCTCGCTATCCTGATCGAGACCATGCGCCGTGAAGGCTACGAGCTGTCGGTGTCGAAGCCGGAGATCGTCATCCGCGACATCGAGGGCACACGGCACGAGCCGATGGAGATTGTCCAGGTCGATTGCCCGGAGGACTTCGTCGGCGTCGTGACCCAGAAGCTCGGCGGCCGCAAGGGTCAGATGACCGAGATGCACAACCCCGGCCACGGCCGGGTGCGGCTGGCATTTCGGATCCCGTCGCGCGGTCTGATCGGATTCCGGTCGGAGTTTCTCACCGACACCCGCGGCACCGGCATCCTCAACCACCTCTTCGACGGGTGGGAACCCTGGCAGGGAGAGATCCCCGGCCGCACCACCGGCGCGCTGGTGTCGGACCGCGCCGGCAAGACCACCACCTACGCCCTCTTCCATCTCGAGCCCCGCGGCACGCTCTTCCTCCACCCGGGGACCGAGGTCTACGAGGGGATGATCGTGGGCGAGAACGCCCGTGACAACAATCTCGACGTCAACGTCACCCGCGAGAAGAAGCTGACCAACATGCGCGCTGCGGGCGCCGACGAGGCTCTACGACTGGCGCCGCCGCAGGAGATGACCCTCGACCGGGCGATCGAGTGGATCGACGACGACGAGCTGGTCGAGGTGACGCCCACCGCCATCCGCGTCCGCAAACGGGTGCTCGCCGCCAACCAGCGGCCGAGAACGAGGAAGGGCGCCGCGTAGCTCTCTCCGCCGCTTCGCAAATCATCGCCGAGAGAATCGAGTGGTTTCCTCGGTCATCACTGTGGGCCACCATCCAGACGCCCGATTCTGCAGGGTCTCCATGTCCCATCGATGTGATGACCAAGGATTCTCCTGGGTCAAAGGGGTAGGGGAATCCGGATCCCAGTTGATCAATCCTGTTTGCGTAGAGACTCGCTGGATCTCCAGACTCTGCCGTTGCGATCGATCGCGTAGGCGTCCTGCGCCGTGGCTACGAGACCGTAGAGGCTATTCACTCGCCGTGGCGAAGGACGGCCAGCGGACGCACCGCCAGGGCACGGGCGCTTGCTGCCAGACCGGCGACCACGCTCAGCGCCACCGCCGTGCCGACCGCCGCCGCATAGGACGCAGGAGTCCACGCCCATGCGATCTCGAAACCGAAGTGGGTCACCATCCACGCCAACGCGACGCCGCCCACCGTGCCGATCGCGCCGGCGACCAGGCCGACCATGGCGTACTCGACGGCAAAGACCACCATCACCTGGGCGCGGGTCATGCCGAGGGTCTTGTACAGCGCGACCTGGCGGCCGCGGCGCACCGCCCCGGCGCTGACCGCACCGGCCAGGATGGCGATTCCGGCGAGCACCGTAAACGCCCCCAATAGCCGCACACCGAGCCCGACCTGCGCCAGGATGGCGACCACCTTTTCGAGCATCTCGCGGATCCGCAGCATGGTCACGTTCGGGTAGGCCGCGGCCAACCGGTCCTGCACAGGCATCTCCGCATCCTCGGCGAGCCGCGCCGAGGCGATCCGGAAACGGGGCGCCTCGTCGAGCACGCCCGGTTCGACCACCAGGAAGAAGTTGATCGAGAACCGCTCCCACTCCACGGTGCGGATGCTGCTCACCAGGAGCTCGATGGGAATCCCCTGGACGTTGAACACCACGTTGTCGCCCACGGCAACGCCCATGTCGGCCGCAAAATCGATCTCGATGCTGACCTCCGCCCGTTCGGGGTGGGACCACAGCGCGCCATCGACGATGACGTTGTCCTCCGGGAGGGTGGCCATCGAGGTCAGCCGCTGTTCGCGCGTCAGCACCCAACGTCGATTGCCGGACCCCTCGCCCCGCGCCGGCACCAGATCCGCCACCGGGACGCCGTTCACCGATTGCAGCCGGGCGATCACCACCTCCACCGACTCGATGTCCTCGGCCCCGCCCTCCTCGAGAGTGGCGCGTACTCCATCCCACTGGTCGGGCTGGATGTCGATCAGAAAGACTGTCGGCGCCTCATCCGGAAGCTCGGCGTCGAGCTGCGCCGACAGCCGACCCTGGACCAGGTACATGCCGAGCACCGTCAGCACTCCGAGCCCGAGGGCGACCACCGCGCCCAGGGTGCCCGAACCGGGGCGGGCGAGGGCCGCCAGCCCGTGCCGCAGCGCCACCCCCCCGAGCTCACGCGGGGTTCGGCCGACGAGGAACACCACCAGCCGCGCGCCGAGGGTGAGGACCGCCGTCGCCACCATCAGTCCGACGGCGAACTGCGCCCCGCGGAGCAGTGACCCGGACTGCACGGCCGCGGTCAAACTGACTCCCGCGGCGAGGACACACGCCAGCACCGTCGCTATTCCGCGGCTCACCGGGAGCGGTTCGGCATCGCGGCGCAGCACCCTCACCGGCGGTACCCGCAGGACGTCGAAGAGGGGGCGGAGTCCAAAGAGCACCGCAACCCCCATCCCGAGTGCGATGCCGCGCGCCATCGCTGCCGGCTGCCAACCGACCGCCACCCGCACCGGCAGCAAATTGTCGAGCAGCCCGGGTACGGCCCGCGCCACCATGACGCCGGCGACGGCGCCAACCAGCGACCCGACCAGGGCAAGCACCACCGTCTGACCGAGGTAGAGGACAAAGACCTCACGCGGCCGCACACCGAGCGCCCGCAGGACGGCGATGGCGTCGAGGCGGCCGGCGAGCCACGCCCGCACCGCCTGGGCGACGCCGATGCCGCCAATGAGGAGCGACAGCAGCGCCACCAACCCGAGGAATCGTTCGACCCTCTCGAGACCGCGGCGCAGGGCGGGCTGCGCTTCGACGTAGGTCTCCACGCGGACGAAATCGGGATCCGGGATGGAAGCGCGAAGGGTGGCGGCCGCGCCCTTCACGTCGTCCGGTGTCGAGCCGTCGGGGAGGCGCACCAGAACGCGGTGCCCGACCCTGCTTCCGAGACCCACCAAACCGCTGCGCTCGAGCGCCTCCATCGACAGCAGGACCCGCGGTCCGAGGGTGAACGACACCTCCAGCCGATCGGGTTCCTCGGTGATCGTGCCGGCGATGGTGAACCGGCCTTCGCCGACGCGGAGGCTTTCGCCAATCGAGGTGCCGAGCCGTGTCAGAAGCTCCGGACCCACCACCACGTGGTCGCCGTCCAGCAGCTCGGTCAGCGGGCGGGCCGGCTCGGTCGTGACCACCCCGTAGTAGGGGTAGCCGGGCTCCACCGCCTTGAGCTCGCACAGCAGCGACCGGCCCGGGGTCCCGGGCGCGTCGTCCGATCCGGGGACCGAGACGACGCTCGGCAGCTCGAGCACCCCCGTCCGGTCGGCGCCCGGAAGGGCGTCGATTGCGGCGAGGACCTCATCCGCGATCGGTCGTCGACTCTCGACGGCGAGGTCGGCCGCCAGGAGCTGTCTCGCCTGCGTTTGGATACCGGTGTCCAGCGCCCGTGAGAGCCCGGCCACTGCCACCACCGCCGCCACACCGACCGACAGACAGGCTGCGAAAAAGACCAACCGTCCCGCCGAGCCGCGGGATTCCCGGGCCGCGAGAGCGAGCCATGATCGGAGGGTCACGCCGTTTCCTCACGCTCGATACGACCATCGAGGAGGTGGATGCGTCGATCGGCGAGCCCGGCGACCGCCGGATCGTGGGTCACCAGAACCAGCGTGGCGCCCTCCTCGGCCCTCATGGCCACCAGCAGATCGAGCACCACTCGCCCGGTGGCGCCATCGAGGTTGCCGGTGGGCTCATCGGCCAGAAGCAGGGCGGGGCGTGGAGCAAAGGCCCGCGCCAGGGCCACACGCTGCTGCTCACCCCCGGAGAGCTGTGACGGATAGTGGTGCCCGCGCTCCGCCAGCCCGACCGCATCGAGAAGCTCGCCGGCGCGCTGAGAGGCCTCGCGCCAGCCGAGGAGCTCCATCGGCAGCAACACATTCTCCCGTGCCGTGAGATTGCCCAGGAGCTGGAACGACTGGAAGACAAAGCCGATCTTGTGCCGGCGGAGGAGGGCCAGCCGATCCTCCGACAGCCGGTCGATTTCTTCGCCGTCGACCAGGACCGTACCGGTGCTCGGACGGTCGAGCCCCGCCATCAACGCCAACAGGGTCGACTTGCCGCTTCCTGACGGCCCGAGCACAGCCAGGAACTCCCCCCGCCTCACATCGAGATCGATCCCGTCCAGGATTTTCAGCATCCGCCCACCCGAGGGCAGGCTCCGACCAACCCCGCGAAGGCTCAGCACCGTTTCGACTGTAGATATCTCGCTCAAGTGGGCTCCTCCCGTCCAACACCCGTTAAAATCTAATCATGAAAGCCATCATTCCACGATTCACCATCTGGTGGGGACTCCGGATGGCGCAGGTCGCCGTCATTCCGTTCGTCGTCGCCTGCGGCGGGCCCCGGATCACCGATCCCGTTGCCGCGCCGAGACCGACGCTATCGCCCGTGCCCGCCGCGGTCCGCGTGGTTTTTCTGGGTGACAGCCTGAGCGCCGGTCTCGGTCTGGCCGAGGCCGACGCCTTTCCCTCCCTCGTTCGTGACCTCCTCCGCGAGGCGGGTCACGAGGTCGACGTGGTCAACGCCGGCGTCAGCGGCGACACCTCGGCCGGCGGCCTCTCCCGCGTCGATTGGGTCCTGAGACAGGAGCCCCACATCCTGGTTGTCGAGCTCGGCGGCAACGATGCCCTGCGCGGCCAACCGCTGGAGAACACCGAAAAAAACCTGCGCCTGATCGTTCGTCGTGGCCTCGATTCAGGGGCCCGGGTCGTGCTGCTCGGGATGGACCTGCCGACCAACTACGGCCCGGACTATGCCGGAAGGTTTGCAGACATGTATGAGCGCATCGCCCGCGAGGAGCGGGTGCTGC
>JAIVTZ010000225.1:0-6172 GCA_049188105.1 Deltaproteobacteria bacterium
AGGGCGGGCTTTCCGGCCAGTTCGATATGGGACACAGCTGGGACAACACGGCCTGGGACGGTTTCTACGGTCTCTACCTGAGCCGGATGCTCTCGCCCAACCTCGGCTTCCGCATCGGCAGCCAGCACAACTCGTCGCACATCGGCGACGAGTACTCGGAGCGGACCGGCCGCAAGCGGATCCACTACACCCGCGAGGAGGCGGCGCTCGGCGTGAGCTGGAGCTTCCGGCCACGCTGGACGACCTACGCCGAGCTCGGCGTCGGCAACGGTATCGCCGGTTCCGTCACCAGTCGACTGGAAGCCGGTCTGCAGTACATCAGCGAGCCGAAGTACTGGAAGGGGCGTGCGTCGAGGTACGCTGCCGTCGACGTTCGCACCTACGAGGAGACCGATTGGAGCACACGGGTGACCGCGCAGGCCGGCTACTGGATCCCGGTCGGAAACCGGGGCTCGGTTTATCGTGTCGCCATCGAGCTCGGCACCGGACGCTCCGTCATGGGCCAGTTCCTGTGGGAAAAGGAAACCTGGCTGAGCATCGGCTGGTACTACGATTTCTAGCAATTCGTGCTCGTGCAGAGCGCGGCCTTCGGCCGCCCACTGCCCAATCACGTATTGCTCTTGAGGTTCGGAAAGCGGCCCTTCCGACGGTTCCGATTGCCTATCCTCGACAGCAATACTCGGCCGGGAAGTTGACGGCCGCAAGGCCGGCAACTACACGGCCGAGAATTGCTAAACGATGCGCTCGCGGATCTTGGCGGAAATGATGTCCATCATCCACACGGTGGCCGCTATGAGCAGCACCAGCGTTCCCACCTCTCCCCACTCTCCGAGATCGACCCTCGGTTTGAGGATGTAGCCGATGCCGCCGCCGCCGACGAAGCCGATGATGGTCGACATGCGGACGTTGATGTCCCAGCGGTAGATCGTGAACGACAGAAAGGGCGGGATGACCTGCGGCACGACGCCGTAGCGCAGCACCTGCAGGGTGGAGGCGCCGGTGGCGGTGATGGCGTCCATCGGCCCGGTTTCGATCGACTCGATCTGCTCCGAGTAGAGCTTGGTCAGCGCCGCCACCGAGTGCACCCACAGGGCGAGCACGCCGGCGAATGGACCGATGCCCACCCAGGAGATGAAGATCAGCGCCCACACCAGCGGCTCGACGGCGCGCACGAAGTTCATCAGCGTCCGCGACACGGTGTAGGCGAAGCGCGCGATCGCCGAGCCCCGGGTCAGGTTACGGGCCGAGGGGAAGGCGAGGACGAAGGCGACCGGGATGGCGAAGGCGGTGGCCATGAAGGCAAGGAAGATCGTCTGCACCAACAGCACCAGACCCTCGTGCAGCACGCTGCTCGAGGGGTGCATGAGACCGCGCACGATGTCGGCGGCCTTGGTGAACTTGGTGAAGAGCGTCAGCAGGTCGAGCTCGGTGACCAGCCAGCCGGCGAAGAAGGTGAGCTCGATGAAGACCGCGACGAACCACCCGCGCAGGGTGTGGGTCCACTCGAGATCGCGCTCCCACTCCGGCACCCCCAGCACGAGGGCCCGTCCCGGCGACGCCCCCAGCCGGCGGTAGAAGAGATTCCAGATCAGCGCCAGAACGAGGCCTCCGGCCGCCGCCCACGCGTAATGGAGGAGGTCGAGGATCTGCGAGGCGCTGAGGAGGAGGCCGGTCAGCCCGCGGCGGCCCGAGAAGGCGATCACCACCAGCTCCGCCATCAGCATCGCCATGGTGATCAGAGTGGCGTCGAGGGCGACGGCTTGCACGCGGCCGACGCTCTCACGCCAGGCGGCCGGTCGGGGCGAAAGAGGGCGTCCGCCGCCCATCAAAACCCCGTGTTCGAGGCCGGCTCGGCGTCCTCACCGTAGATCTCGCGGAAGGTGTCGCGGTCGAAGTCGTCGGCGCGTCCCTCCCACACCAACCGGCCGTCGCGCAGGGCCACCATCCGGGTGGCGTAGCGCTCGACCAGATCGATGTCGTGCAGCGAGCAGATCACGGTCATACCCTCCTCCCGGTTGAGGGCCTCGATGTGGCGCATGACCGAGTGGCGAAGCGCCGGGTCGAGCGAGGCGACCGGCTCGTCGGCGAGGATCAATTGCGGCTCCTGCATCAGGGCCCGGGCCACCGCCACCCGCTGCTGCTGGCCGCCGGAGAGCGTGTCGGCTCGGCTGCCGCCACGGTCGCCCAGGCCCACCCTGTCGAGGCTGGCCTGTGCGTGCTCCCGTTCTTTCTGTGGGAACGACATCAGCAGGCTCGGCAGCAGGCTGGTGCGACCGAGGGCGCCTGACAGCACGTTGGTGAGCACTGTCTGCCGGCGCACGAGGTTGAACTGCTGGAAGATCATCGCCACCCGCCGCCGCAACCGCCGCAGCTTGCCACCAGACAGCGCGGTGATCTCCGTGCCGAAGATCCACACTCGCCCTTCGGTCGGGTCCACGAGGCGGTTGATGCACCGCAGAAGGGTCGACTTGCCCGAGCCCGAGAGACCGAGAATCGCCAGGAACTCGCCTTCCCGAACCTCCAGGTCGACGTCTTCGAGCGCCCGCACCCCACCCGGGTAGACCATTCCGAGGCCCTCGAGTCGAACCGCGGGGACGGCCGCCGGGTTCCCAACCGCGCTCACGAGCCGCTCCCCGATTTGCTACGCCGACGCTCGAGCTTCTCCTCCGCCGCTTCGAGCAATCGCGAAGCGCTGACACCCGCCTCGGTCAGGGCCGCCCGGAATTCGTCGAAGTCGGCGTCGGTGCACGGCTCGGCGGCGACCCCGGCCACCAGGTCGTAGTAGGCGCTGCGCCCGTCGGGGGTCTCGAGGAAGCGCTGCATCGACCTTTCGAACCGCTCCCACACCGATTTGGAAAATCCGCGCCGCACGCAGCAGACATCGTTGGGGATGGGATCGGTGAGGGCGATGATTCGCACCTCGTCGAGGAGCTTGGCCCTCTCCTCAGCCGTGGCCATGTTCTTGAGGATTAGAAAACGGGCGTCACCCACCAGGGTGCCGTCCTGTCTGTTGGCCGCCGACGGCGGCGAGTAGAAGGTCGCGCCGCCGGCCACCTTGCCATCGCGAACCGCCTGGACCACGTTTGGGTGACCGCCGGCGTAGAAGGTGTGGCCGAGGGTCACACCGGCGCGGTTGAGCAGGGCGCGGGGGAAGATGTGGCCCGAGGTCGAGGTTTCGTCGGAAAAGGCAAAGCTCCGCCCGTTGAGATCCTCGAGTCGGTTCACACCCGAGTCCGACCGGGCGAGGATGCAGCCGTAGTAGACGTTCGACAGCTCGGGTTTCGGCTGCGCACTGGTGTGGACGATGCGCGTCTCGCGCAGGGTCCCGGGACGGCGGTACTCCATTACCTTGCGCCCGTCTCCCACCAGGTCGCGCGGCGCCGAGTAGACCTGCCCGCTCGCCGCAGCTTCCACATCCCGATTCTCCACGAGGCGGAACACGGCCTCGACATCGCTCGCCACCGAGACCTCGATCCACCCCGGCGCGCGCTCGTCGAGGAGCTGTACGAGGTCCGCCCGGAGAGGGCTGCCGAGGTCGGCGGGGAACGCCACCCGCCGGCCGGCGAGGTCCTCCGGCCGATCGGGTTCTCCCGGGCCCACCCTGGTAACCAGGATCGAGAACCGGTCCACCGAGCGCACCACCTGCAACCGGGCCTCGGCGCCGAAGCGGGCATTGGCGAGGACGTATGCGAAGGCGGGAATCCACGCCACATCGGCCTGGCCCGCGCCCAGAGCCTGAATCACAGCGGCGTAGCTGGTGGGTACCTGGGAGCGGAGGGTGAGCCCGCTGTCGGCGCGGATGAATCGAGCCAGCTCATCGCCCCGCCGCACCAGCGTGCCCTGCTCGACCGACGGCACAAAGAGCATCTGCACCGGCCGTTCCCCGACCATCTCGAGCTGCGAACGCCGGTTGAGACCCCAGACGAAGGCGACCAGGAGCAGGCCGATCACCAGCCAACCAAGGCGAGGCATCCACGGGTTCAGCGGTCCGCTTTTCATTCCCAAGACGGCGGTCAGCGTAACACAGCGCCCAGCCTGTTCTTCTGAGGAACTTCCGTGTTTTCTTTCTAATGAGTCGGATCAGCCGCGAAGCGGCGGAACATTCATAGCCTGGGGCGTCAGCCCCCGAGATGGGACAGGCCGCCATTCCGTCAAGCCGCGAAGCGGCGACAGATTCATAGCCTGGGGCGTCAGCCCCAGGAAAACGGCACGGAAAAAGATCCTCAAGCCGCAAAGCGGCGACAGACAATCAGGAGATGATGGCTGCGGCTCACGCCGCAGCCGCAATCTGTCGCCCCTCCAGGGCTCCCGGGATTGGGCGTTCCTGTCCTGGGGCTGACGCCCCAGGCTATGAGTCTGTCGCGCCTCCGGCGCTCAGGCACCGCAACGTTCTGACGTTCATCCTCCAGACGTTTCAACGGCTCCGTGGGCTGACGCCCCAGGCTATGAGTCTGTCGCGCCTCCGGCGCTCAGGCACCGCAACGTTCAAACGTTCAACCTCCAAATTCGAACGGCTTCGTGGGCTGACGCCCCAGGCTGTGAGGCTATCGCGCCTTCGGGGATAACCCCACTTCCCGCCGGGATTCCACTGCGGGTGGCTCATTTCCCTTCGGCAGCCAACCGATCCGCCAGTTTTTGCCAAGGTTCGATGCCATTGCAGGGCGGCTGGTCGATGACGGTGGAGCCGCTGTGCTCCGGAACTTCGAAACGCTCGAAGTGCCGGTCGAGGGCGGCGCCGAGTTCGGCGCCAATCTCGCGGTAATCCGGGGAGTCCACCAGGTTGACGGTCTCGCGTGGGTCGGCCTCGAGGTCGTAGAGCTCGTCACCGAACCGCGGGTCGAGAGGCGGGTAACGCCGGACGAGCTTGTGGCGGCCGTCGTTGATCTGTCGGGCGTTGCCGTGCTCGGTGAAACGGTATTGGCGCCACTGGGTTTCGGGGTCGTAAAGCACTGGCAGCAGGCTCCGGCCTGGGCTATCGATCCGTCTCCGTAAATCCTCCGGAAGCTCGACACCTGCCGCGTCGAGGATGGTCTGGAAGAGGTCGAGGTGGTCGAAGGGCAGGTCGAGGGTGATCCCGGCCTCCGGAAAGCCCGCAGGCCAGCTGAGAATCATCGGCACGCGGATCGACTCCTCGTAGAGGTTTTGCGGAAGAGTTGCGTTGGATTTTCCGAGGAGACCGTGATGGCCGACCATCAGACCGTGGTCCGAGGTATAGATCACCAGCGTATTGTCGAGCTCGTCCCGGGCCTCGAGGAGGTCGACGATTTTGGCCAGCTCGGCGTCCTGGTGACTGACCGCCGCGTAGTACTGGGCGAGAGTCTCATGGAGATTTTCAGGCGCCACCGAGTCGGCGTCGGCCGCGGGGAATGCTGATGTCTCGCCGGCGGGTACCTCGTTGAGGTCGGCGTTGCGGTATCTCTCGACCCACTCTTCCGGATGTCCTTCAAAGGGGAAGTGGGTGTCGGTGGGTGCGAACAGCAGGAAGTAGGGTTGCTCCGGGTCACCGGAGGCGATGAACTCCCGTGCCGCCCGCCCCAGATATTCGAGCTGGAAACCGTCCACGCTGATCGGCGATCCCTGGTCGGACAGATGGACCGTGCCCTGGTGCAGGTATTGGTTAGGCCAGCCCTCGGGGCCCTGGTCGTAGCTGAGCCAGCGGTCGAAACCGCGCTCGGGCTTGACGCTCGTGGCCGTGCAATGCCACTTGCCGATCAACGCGGTCCGGTAGCCGGCCTGTTGCAGGAGCTCGGGAAGCAGCACCTCGCCGGCCAGCCAGTCGTGGTCGAAATCGGGTTGCTCGGAGAGGAAGTCGTGGACGCCGTGCTGCGAGGGCATTCGCCCGGTCAGGAGGCTGACCCTCGCCGGGGAGCACACCGGTGAGGGGCTGGTGGCGTCGGCCATGAGCACCCCCGAGGCCGCCAACGAGTCCAGGGACGGCGTCTCGACCTCTTCGTTGCCATAGGGGCCGGCGGCCCATTGACCGTGGTCGTCGGCGAGGAAGAGCACGATGTTGGGCGGCCCGGTCGAGATGTCGTCGTCCTCCACCGGCGGAGAGCCGCACGCGAGGGTGGTGATCACGAGGCAGGTTGCCAACAAGAAAACCAATGTGCCGCGGTGATCGGGTTGCGTCGTCATGTGTTCCTCCGCTGCGATAGTAGCAAGGTGCAGGTGA
>JAIVTZ010000226.1:0-4330 GCA_049188105.1 Deltaproteobacteria bacterium
ACCCCTCCTTCGCGGAGGGGTTTTTTATTCCCAAGATGAACAACTTGACCGGCATCAAGGTGACCATCCCTGAAGAGACCCATATTGAGCGGTGAGGACCACGAGTCGTCGTTGCGTCTAGTGTGCCCCGCCATAATTGGCGGGTAGTATCGAGGGCGTCGAGGCGCCTTCCTGCCTGTGCTTCGCGACTGATAAATACTTGCCGTATGTAGAGGAAGCGAAGCACAGGCAGGAAGGATGCATCGGCGATCGAATACCCCGCCTATTGTGGCGGGGTGCACTAGAATGAGGCGGAGGGGATGGAAGCTCATCTCCGAAGGGGCAGGATGGCTGGAGGATGAGCCGTGGAAAAACCTGACGGACATCATCAGGACGAGACCGACGGCGAGAGTTTGCTGCCCGCGTCGGCCTCGCTCGCGGTGCTCCTGATCGTTTTTGTTTCGGTGTCGCTCTTGACCCTGTTCTCGATCATGCATGGCGATACCGGTCAGGTCTTTTTGGACGCCGGTGGGACGAAGGCCTACGCGCCGTCCGATTTCCCGGAGATCGACTTCAAAACTGAGCTGCCGCCCGAGGTGGAGGCGGCAAGCCCCAATGTTGGGGAACAGACCTTCCGAGTACCGCCGCCTCCCTTCTCCTACGACGAGATCTTTCCGTGCAGCGAGTGCCATGCGGAGATGGAGGTCAACCCGGAGCGCCGCCAGCTCGAGGACATGCACGACGACATCGTGCTCGATCACGGACCAAAGGACCGCTGGTGCTTCGATTGCCACAACCCGGACGACCGAGATCGCCTGCGGTTGGCCAACGGGACGCTGATCGGTTTCGACGAGTCCTACCGACTCTGCGGCCAGTGCCACGGCACCATCTTCCGCGACTGGCGGGAAGGCATCCACGGTCGCCGAACGGGTTATTGGAACGGCGCCAAGAGCTACCTGCTGTGCGCCCACTGCCACAACCCCCATGCGCCCCGCTTCCAGCCCATAAAACCGCTGCCGCCGCCGGTGCGGCCACAGTTTCTCGAGGCAGGCAAGGAGGTCGCTGATGAGTGACGGGTTCGAGACCCCGGGTGGCGACCCGGAGCAGAAGGTGGATCGCCGGTCGCTGCTGATCGGTGGCGGCCTCACCGCGATGGCGGCTGTGGCGGCGACCGTTGCCGGTTCGTCGACGGGCTTCATCGAGCGGATGCTGCGCCAGCGCTTCACCGAGCTGAGTCCGGAGCGCAAGGCCCAGATCCTCGAAGAGCTCGAGCTGGAGTACTCAAAGCGTTTCGGGCGCGACGTAGAGGTGGCGGACACGCCGCCCTTGGAGGATGTGGTCTTCGGCTACGGCCTCGACATCGCGCGCTGCATCGGCTGCCGGCGCTGCGTCTACGGCTGCGTCCACGAGAACAACCAGTCGCGCAACCCGCAGATCCAGTGGATCCGAGTGTTGCGGATGGAGAATGAGCGGGGCATCGAGCTCACCGAGTCGACGGCCTACTACGAACCGCCGGAGGTCCCCGAGCCGGATGCCTTCTACCTGCCGGTGGCGTGCCAGCAGTGCCGGAATCCAGCCTGCGTCAAGGTCTGTCCCGTCAAGGCGACCTGGCAGGAGCCCGACGGCATCGTCGTTATCGACTACGACTGGTGCATCGGCTGCCGCTGCTGCATGTCCGCCTGCCCATACGGCGCCCGTCACTTCAACTGGTCCGAGCCGACGCTCTCGGCCGACGAGCTCAACCCCGATACCCACTATCTGGGCAACCGGCCACGGCCGACGGGAGTCGTGGAAAAGTGCACCTTCTGCATTCATCGGGTTCGCGAAGGGAGGTACCCGGCCTGCGTCGAGATCTGCCCGGTCGGTGCGCGCAAGTTCGGCAACCTTCTCGATGAGTCGTCCGAGATTCGCTATCTGATGCGGGAGAAACGGGTTTTCGTGCTCAAGGAGGAGCTCAACACCCGGCCGCGCTTCTACTACTTCTACGCGACGTAGCACGATGTTCAAGGATATTTTCTCGTTCGTCACCGGATCGGCCCGCTTGGTGCTGCGCGGCAACCGATGGTACTTCGCATGGACCGCCTTCCTCGGCGTACTGATCATCTGGGGAGTCACGGCGTGGTGGCAGCAGCTTGAAAGAGGGCTCATCGTCACCAACATGCGCGACCAGGTGTCGTGGGCCTTCTACATCGGCAACTTCACCTTCCTGGTCGGCGTTGCCGCAGCTGCGGTGATGCTGGTGATTCCGGCCTACATCTACGACTGGAAACCGATCAAGGAGATCGCCATTTTCGGTGAGCTGCTGGCGGTGTCGGCCATCGTCATGTGCATGCTCTTTGTGTTCGTGGACGTGGGGCGCCCCGACCGGGTGTGGCATTTGATGCCGTTCTTCGGCAGCCTCAACCTGCCCTCCTCGCTGCTCGGCTGGGACGTCCTGGTGCTCAACCTGTATTTTGTGCTCAACTTGGTCATCGTGGTCCATCTGCTGTACACCGCCTATCACCGGCGCTCCTATAGCCCCCGTTTTGTGGTGCCGCTGCTCCTGTTCTCGATCCCGGCCGCAGTGGGCATTCACACCGTCACCGCCTTTGTCTACGCAGGTGTGGCGGCGCGGCCATTCTGGAACTCGGCGATCCTGGCGCCGCGATTTCTCGCCTCGGCCTTCTGCTCGGGACCGGCGATCCTGTTGATCCTCTTCCAGATCCTACGGCGCACGACCGCTATCGAAATCAAGGACGAGGCGATTTGGAAGATCGCCGAGCTCATGGCCTACGCCATGTTCCTCAACCTCTTCCTCTTTGGCGCCGAGATCTTCCGCGAGTACTACTCCGCAACCCAGCACCTGATCCACAGCCAGTACCTTTTCAGCGGGGTGCACGGACACAATGCGCTGGTTCCCTTTGCGTGGGCCTCGCTGACCGCGAGCGTGATAGCCTTTCTGCTCTTCCTGTTCCCGGCCACCCGGCGCAACCTGGTGACCCTCAACCTCGGCTGCCTGCTGATCTATTTCGGCGTATACATCGAAAAGGGAATGGCGCTGGTGATCCCCGGGATGACCCCCGACACGTTGGGTGAGTTCTACGAATATGTACCGACCCTCACCGAGGTGCGGATCGGCGCCGGCATCTTCGCCATCGGCTTTTTGATCTTCACGATGCTGTGCAAAATCGCGATCCCGATCCTCCAGGAGTCGGAGGAACCCACACACCAAGACATCCCGCAGGGCGAAGTCGCACTGCCGTGACTGGCTCGATCCTCGGCGGCGTGCTGGTGGCGACCGCCGCCATTTCTCCAGCCTCTCGCAACCTCTGGCTGAGTCTCCTTACTCGCGCGTGATCTACCTCAAGCCGCGCTTCTCACCGGGTGGCTACTGCGGACGGCAAATCGCGGCGTCCCGCCATGCTTGTCACACGATGTGATGATCCGCCGTCTCACAACGTGAGGCGTCGAAGGCCGACAAGCCCGGCGATCAGAATGGCAAGCGCAAACACTGCAAGGCCACTCGGGCCAGCAATTGGAATCGCCGACACCGACGGCGCGCTACAGGTGGCGAGGAAGATCTCGGAGTTCTCGTCCGAGTTTCCCCCCGTCAGGTCAGCCCAAGAGTTAAAGGCGATGGCGTCGCCGTCCAGACTGGGATCGACGGAACTGGCGATGTAATCATTGGTTACCTGGATGATCGAGGACCCGTCGAAGAGAAATATCTGGAGTACTCCATTCGGGTTGCCTCCCGTCAGATCGGCGAAGGAATGAAACGCGACAGCGCCGCCATCCGGGCTAGGGCGGCTAGAGTCACCTGTAGTCGAAGCAGTGATCTGGGTAATTGTGGAACCGTCGTAGAGGAAAATCTCATCGTTTCCATCAGGGTTGCCGCCGGTCAGATCGGCGGTGGCCACAAACGCGATCGAGCTGCCGTCTAGTCGGGGGATCGCTGAATCGCCTGCGGTCGAGTCAGTAATCTGGGTGATGGCGGAACCGTCGAAAAGGAAAATCTCGCCGTTTCCATCCGGGTTGTTTCCCGTCAAATCGTCCTGAGACTGAAACGCGATGGTCCCCCCTTCCAGGTCGCCGAAGAAGGAACCCATGAGAGGTGATTGAGTGATCTGGCTGATGGAGGAACCGTCAAAAAGAAAGACCTCGAAGTTGTGAGTCGGATTCCCGCCTGTCAGATCGCCTTCGGAGGTGAAACCGATGGCGCCGCCATTCTGGCGGGCTCCAACCGATTCAAATCCGGAGGACGTGATTTGGGTGATGGTGGAGCCGTCAAAGTAGAAGACCTCGAAAGAGCCACCCGGATTGCCGCCCGTCAAGTCGGCGGTGGAGTCGAATGCGATGGTGCCATTGTCCAGGC
>JAIVTZ010000226.1:4340-6169 GCA_049188105.1 Deltaproteobacteria bacterium
TCCGTAATCTGGTTGAATGAGGAACAATCAAAAAAGAAGATCTCTTCGTTTCCATCCGGGTTGCCACCCGTCAGATCGGCCGAAGACTGGAAGGCGATGGCGCCGCCATCCAGACTGGCGCGGGAGGAACTGCCCGAAGTGGTGTCAGTGATTTGTACGATCTCGCAGGTGGTTTGCGCGTAAACCGAGGAAAGCGGTGGAAATCCAACGAGGAATACAAGAAAAAAGCTACTCCATTTGGACATTGATTGCCTCCTCACCGTCATCACGAAATGTCTCTCGATAACACCCCTGACACCGTTTAGAATAGAGCTTTCATTTTCTCAAAACAACTGTAAGGGATAGGAAATTCCTTTCGTCCCACCCCAGGCTAGCGCGGCGTCCGGGCCCGTTCTGGAGCCCTAGGGCGAGTACCGACACGTCGAGCGGCCTCCGAATCGGCGATAGCCGGCGGCCGGGAGAGCTTGAACCGCCACAACAGCCCTGAACCCCAAATCCCGGGTCCAGATGCCACCGCCATGGACACACCCCGCACAGGCGGCGGATTCCGGCATGAGACTCACGATGCGGCGGGGAGAGCTGCCGCGCTCGGTGGACCGCGAGGGTGCCGCGCCCCAGCCTTCGCGAGGTGTCTCAGAATCGCGTCGACCACCTCGTGCTCGGTGATGAACGCGATCACCTTCATCTCCGAGCCGCAAGAAGGGCACACGAGGGGGTCAACCTCGTAGATCCGCTTGATGAGCTGTGCCCAGCTCCGGCGGAGAGCGTGGCCGTCGGGGCTGTGGTCCCGGTCGGACGGAGTTGACCGCGCCTGCTCGCCGTCGCAAGGGCCTGTGTCGGTAACGGCCTCGACTTGTCGCGCGCGCTTGCCTCGCGAGACGTTCGAGTACCACCCGTAGTACCGCACCAGGTGCCGCCTCGGCTCCGGGATGTGCATGATCACCCGGGCGAGAAACTCGGCCGGGTCGAAGGTCTCGGCCGGATCGCCCGGCTGCCGGGCGCGGCCGTCGTGCCCTCCCTTCGGCTGATAGAGCACCTCACCATCCCCACCCCACTGCATCCGCTCGAGGCTGATCGGCGGCCGCATGATGTAGCGCGCGAGACGTTCCACCGCGAGCCCGTCCTCAGGCTCTACCCGCACCCGGTTGTGCACCGAAAACCCCGTGTGCCGCCACGACAGCAAGAGCGCGGTACGCTCCTCGGTGAGCAGCCCCTCCTCCTGCAGCAGGCGCATCACCTTGTGGCGGTAGAGCAGCTCCGCCGCGCTCCCGTCCACGTACGCGAGGGGGACCCACTCCCAGTCGCGCGTCCAACCGCCACGTGAGACCAGAGCGTGCACATGCGGGTGCCAATTGGCCAGATCGCCCGCGGTCTGCACCACGGCCACCATCCCCGGCCGCAGCAGGAAGCTGGTGAGAAATGCGGGCTAGATCCGAATCTGCCGCCGGTCGGCCGGGTTCAGGCTCGGCCCCCGGACCGCAACCCCGCTCCGAGCGCTGCTGCATCGTGATACTCTCGGATCTCTGGAAAGCAAGTGCCTATCCCTAACGCGTCCGTGCCGACCGGGACCAACTCTATGAGCAGCTTCGCCAGATCGCGGGCATGACCGTGTACGAGCCGTGTGCGAACTTCTGTCGCTTGCCAGATTCTGCGCCGTCCGGCCCCGAGGTCGCCAAACGTCTCTCCGTGCGGGACAAGCTTCTCGTCAAGCACTGCGCGGGGAAGTCCATGGCGGAGGGGGAGCGCTACCTCCGCATCGCCAGCAGGACCGTGCCTGAGAACAAGCACTTGGTTGCCTCGTTGAGAACCGGGCTCGAAACGTGAGCCAG
>JAIVTZ010000227.1:0-6165 GCA_049188105.1 Deltaproteobacteria bacterium
GGAGCCCTTTTCACCACACCGCGTAGCGAGGTGGTCAGGTATAGAGGGCTATTTGCGTTCGGCGTCGGTGAGACCGAGGTTGCGGAGGTGGTAGAGGAGGGCCTGGCGGGAGATCCCGAGCTCGCGGGCGGTGGCCGAGCGGTTGCCGTGGTTGCGGCGGAGAGCGCTGATGAGAAAGCGTCGTCTGAACTCTCGATGCGCTTCTTTCCAGGTTCCGGTTGGCAGGTCGTCACTGATAACGATCGGCAGATGCACGGGCAGCACGACTCCTCCATGGGCCCGGACCAAGGCAACCTCTACCGTGTGCCGGAGCTCGCGAACGTTGCCGGGCCAGTCGTAGCGACGCAACGCCTCCCGGGCCCCGGGGCTCCATCGGCAGGGCTCGAGTCCATGGCGGGCGAGGGCCTCGGCTTCAAAGAGCTTCCTCAGCACCTCCACGTCTTCGCGGCGCTCGCGCAGCGGCGGAATCGTCACGCGCAGGCCCGCAATCCGATAGTACAGATCGGGTCTGAACGTCCCTTCTCGCATGCGACGCTCCAGGTTCCGGTTCGTCGCGGAGACGATTCGCACGTCGACCGTTCTCCCCTCGGTCGATCCAACCGGGCGAACCTCCTGTGATTCGAGAAAGCGCAGCAGCTTGACCTGTAGCGGTGGATCGAGATCCCCGATCTCGTCGAGAAACAGGGTCCCGCCGTCGGCAGCCGTCACCAGACCGCGGCGCGAACGGTCGGCGCCGGTGAAGGCGCCCTTCACCGATCCAAAAAGCTCGGCTTCGAGGAGAGCGGCCGGTATCGCCGCCACGTTGACCGCGATCAGGGATCCCGAACGCCCTGACAACCGGTGAAGAGCTGTGGCGGCCACCTCCTTGCCGACGCCGGTCTCGCCGAGAAGCAGGACCGCCAGATGAACGGGCCCGAGCTCACACAATTGTCGCCTGACATCCCTCGCCGCCGGGGACTCCCCGAAGAATCCAGTCGCCTCGGTCTCGGAGTCCGGCGTCGGGGCCCCCGGTGGGGCATGAATCTCGAGAATCCTGATCAGAAGTGACCACAGGGGGCTTTCGGAAACCTCTCCCCCAAGGGGGGTCACGATGACTCTCCCCTGCCGCACCTCTGTCCCCGGCAGCCCACTCCCGGTTTTCCAGATCAGCCGCCCGTCAGCAGAATCGCGAAGTTCGAGACCCTCGACCTCGAGACCCGCGACCAGCTCCTCGACCTGACCCGGATCGATGTTCTCCGGGCCCCCGCCGTCGATGATGCCGGCGAGCGTTGCGATCGCCCCCAACAGCGGGGCATTTCCGCCGCTCAGTTGCTCCGCCCAACCCTCGAGACCTTCGGCGCGGAGCCGTCTCACCGCCTCCGAACGAAGCCGACGAGGAATCGTCAACCGGCGTCCGCCCACCCGTTCTGCGAGGGCGATGGCCAGCGCGTGGGCCGTGTTCGGCGGATCCGTACCGAGAATTCGCTCCACCTCGGCGCACTCCCGCGCCCCCGAAACCAGGCGCGCGGCAAGAAAAACTCCCCAACCGTCGTTGCCGAAGGGCCCGCCGCCTCCACCCGCCGCGGCATCGACAAGAGCCGACCAGGCCTCCCCTTCCTGGCCGGAGCGCGCGAAGAGCTCGGACGCCCGCGCGAGGTCGCCGTCGAGGGCTGCGGCGGCACCGCGCAACAGGCTCAGCCCCTCGCTGAACCTGACGTCGTCTGCATCCACCGAATTCTCGAAGGCCGCCAGTTGCCCGCGAAATGAATCCTCGTCGCCGACGGCAAGCTGGAGACGGCAGCGCTCTCCAAGAACAAACGGATCCTCCCGATCAACCGAGGCCAAATGATCCAGGCGATCGCGAGCCCGCCTCGCCCGTAGCTGGTCGACGTCGGCAACCGCCAGATTGAAGAGAACTCTGCGCGTGCGATAGCGAAAACCCGCCGCCTGGAAGAGGCGAAAGGCGCGGAGTTGGTGGGTGTGAGCGTCGCGGCTGCGTCCCTCGGCGAGCGCCACCGCCCCGAGGTCGAACTCGACAGCGCCTCTGAACCCCGGACCAAACCGGTCGTTGACCAGGATCTCCAGGAGTCGCCGGGCTGAGCGGGGCTTTGTGGCCTTCAGGTAATGGAGGGCCACCCTGTGAATGAGCTGTGCCTGCAGACGACGATGGCCGGACACCACCTCCTGCCGCCACTCCGAATCCGTGAGCAGCTCCGGCTGCTCGATCGACGCGAGCTCGATTTTCATCCGCCGCCTCAGCGGTTTGGCGAGGTGCGGTAGAACCTGATCGAGCACACCTCGAGCCTCTTCATACATCTCGCCCCTCGACGACCGATGCCACCGCAGGAGTTGGACAACGATCTCCGCTACTGCTCGCGGCGACGAGAGCGCATCTTCCGCGGACGGGACCGTCCACTCCCCACCGTGAGGATGATCCAAGGCCCTGAGCCATAACTCGTAAACCCTTCTGAGCCCCGGCGGGAGGTCGGCGAGAGCGTTTTGCGCACCCGAGAGATCGAGCAACGAAAGACAGGCCTCGGTGTAGAGTTGCTGAATACCCGTGCCGCATGCCCCAGGTGCGAGATTCGCAAGCAGGTCGCGAACCGCAAATCCCTCGAGATGGTCGAGTCTCTCCCTCGCCCAGCCCTCGAGCCGGCTCGGATCACCCGTTCCCAGCGCCTCGTGCAACAGCCGTCGCGGGTCTCTCCGGGTCAGGAGGGCGGCGATGTCGGAATGCAGCGGGTCGGGTACGAGGACAGGAGGCTCCGGAAGCCGCCACCCATCTTCCACCGCCACCGCCGCCACGCCCTCGAGACCCTCCAACATCTCATCATCCTCGAGGCCGGAGTGTTGGGCCAGGAACTCATTCGACAACCCGTCCGCCCCGAGACCGAGAAGATGATGGATCCGTTCGCTGGTGCTTTCGCACGGGCGCTCCCGGACGCCGGGCGACGGACCGGCAAAGAGGGATCGAGCAGACTCGGAGAGCGCCTCGCGCTCACCCTCGTCGAAACCCGTAAATCGGCCCTGACGGCGGTCAACAATCTCCCGCGCCTCGGCCAGGGACACCCCGACCACGGCCAGATGCCGCGCCAGGTGTCTGCCGTCGAACACCGGGGGGTACGGCGGGTGCCAGCCGCGTGGGAAGGTCCCGATCGCCGCCGAAGAGCAGCCGCCGTGCCGGGTCCAGCGGGAGATCGCAGCCAGGTCGCCGGTTGTCATTGCCCCGACCGTGATCAATACCCCGCCGTCACCGAGGTCCGGCACACCGCCCTCACCGCCGGCCGGTCGCAACCATGCCTGGATGCCCCGGCGGCTCAGCGACGACCACAGGGACGCGGCCAGACGCTTTGCTGTCTCGGAGTTCGGGACGTGCCAGTAGCTGGTGGCACCCCTCTCCGGTGGTGGGAGCACATCCCAGCGAAGGGCCCAGAGCGCACGGGCGGTTGCCGGGTCCAGGGGACGAGAGACCTCCCGTAGCTGCCGAATGACCGCTCGGTCGAGGAAGAAGCCAGGCTCGCCTCTCTCGACATCGATCGCCGCGATCGGCAGGGCAACGGCTTCGGAGATCGCGGCCAGAACCGCGTTGCGGGTGGCCTCGGCCGCCGCCTCTCCGCCACCGAGACGCCGGTAAACCGGCGATAGCGGCACCGGGAATCGACCGAGCACCGCCTGGAGTCCCCTGCGTGTCCGGGTAACTCGAACTTCGCGAATCGCTCTTCGCCCGGCCCATAGGTCAAACTCGGACAGCAGCGAGGCGGCCGCCGTCAGCTGCACCGCCACGAGGCGGCGGTCCGGCCGTGACAACGATTCGACCGTGACCTCTTCACCCGGAGCATTGCCTTCCCGCGCCGTCCCATCGACCGTCGGCACCGGTACCGTGGGATGCTCGAGGAGCATCGCGGACGGTGCCGGCAGTTTCATGCCCCTCCCGCTCCCACGGCCACCAGCTCTTCCCACATACCCCAAAAACCCGGGAACGACTTGCTCACGCAATCTGCGTCGTCGAGCTCGAGGGGTCCGGCGGCGAGGGCCGCGACGGCCATCGCCATCGCAATGCGGTGATCGCCGGCCGCGGTCACTCGAGGTGGTTCTTTGAATCCCCCGCCGATCGGGCGCCCGAAGATCGCCCGTGATCCTTCGATAGAGATCTCGGCGCCGAGCCGGCGCAGGTTCTCCACCATCACCGTCAGGCGATCGCTCTCCTTGTGCCTGAGGTTGTCGAGGCCCTCGAGTTGCGAGCCCGGGTCTGCGGCGGCCGCCACCACGGCCAGGGCCGGAAAGAGATCCGGCGCGTCCGTCAGATCGGCCTCGATCGGTGAGCGGGCGGGGCCGCTGACGAGGAGGCGATCGCCATCCCAGCTCGTCTGAAGACCCGCTCTCTCGAGGATGCCCAGCAACGCCCGGTCGCCCTGGCGGCTCGCCGGATCCAGGGGATGCACGACCACCTCGCCGCCGGCCACCGCGACCGCGGCGAGCACGAAGGCGGCCGCCGACCAGTCGCCCTCGACGGCGTAGCGAGTTCGTTTCAGCGGCACGGGCGCGACCCGCCACCGGCGCCGATCGCCCGTCACCTCGAGCTCACCGCCGAAGGCGCGCAGCACGTCCTCGGTGAGGTCGAGGTAGGGCGCGGAGGGCAGCGGACCCACGACCTCGAGGTCGAGCCCACGCTCCATCAACGGCGCGGCGAGGACCAGCGAGGATACGAACTGCGACGAGACCTCGGGCCGGATCGTCGCCCCTCCCCCATCCAGCACGATGCCGTCGATCTCGATCGGCAAACCGCCGTCGGTGGGCCGAAGCCGTGCACCGAGCCCGTTCAGGGTCTCGAGGAGGGGGGCCATCGGCCGCTCCCTGAGGCGCGCGCTGCCGTCGACGATGGTGAGCCCCGGACACGCCGCCAGCAGACCGAGGATGAGCCGCGCCCCGGTCCCGGAGTCCGCGAGATCGAGGCGGACCCGTTCGCCGGGCACGACGCGGGCGCCGATCTCGATGTCCTCGCGCCAGACAACCGGCCATCCCGCCGCGGCCAGGGCCGCCGCCAGAACCCGGGTGTCGTCGCAGTCGAGTGGAGAGACGATGACTCCCCCGCCGGCCGCAGCCGCGGCGATCAGCGCGCGGTTGGTGAGGCTCTTCGACGGCGGGAGCTCCACCGAACCATGCAGCCCGGTCCGCGGCCCGGGTAATAGGCTAGCGCTCACCGTTCCGGCTCGTTCCCGTACGGATTCAGGCCGCTGTCGACGTAGGTCCAGCTCCCGTCGGTATCGACCAATATGCTCCTCCGCGTCTCCAGCCATGCCGGAATGATCAGCGCCAGGCGGTCGTCCCGCTTCCACTCCCAGGTCGAGTGGAAGTGGCCCCAGAAGAGCACGTCGATCCCCTCGCGCCAGGCGCGCTCGGCGGCACGCTTCAAATCCGAAATCGGTTTTGTGTAGCGGTACTTTTTGTTGGTCGTGGCGAGGTGGGCCTCCATGCGCCGGACGATCGACACCGCCATCGATTTCGGCAGCCATCGCGCCCACAGACGCGCCGGGGCGCACTTCGAAAACCATGACCAGAACCGGTACTGGAGGTCGCGCCGGTTGACCAGATCGCCGTGGTCGAGGCGGTATCGCACGCCCCCTTGGGAAAACTCGTAGACCCGACCACCCCAGTCAATCTCCCGGGCAAGCTCCTCCTCATCGAGGAAAAAGTCCCGGTTCCCCTCCACCACGACGATTCGGACGCCGCGCGCCCGCACCTCGCGCCACGTGTCCATCACCGCGCGCAGGGAGGTGGTCCAGAACTTCGACATCCCGATCAGGTACTGGAAGCCGTCGCCCAGGTAGATGATCTCACCCACGCCCTCGTCGGCCGCACGGCGGACGAGCGCGCTCATGACGCCCGCGTCGTCGTCGTCCCCGTGCCCGACGTGGGAGTCGGCGATGATGAGTCTCTTCACGGCGGTAATGGTATCTCAACCGGAGAGTGCGTCCAGATCGTCCACCACCGAGCTACCGGGATGCAAGATACAAGATGCAAGATACAAGATTCAAGATGCACCGGCCCGGGCGCCCGCCCGGATACAAGATGCACGGGAGACCTGTATCTTGCATCTTGTATCTGTGCTCGTGGGCGCCCAGTTACGTCTATCCGTTGCGGCGGGCGAACTCTTCCATGAAGCCCGCGAGGACCTCGACCCCCTCG
>JAIVTZ010000228.1:0-6146 GCA_049188105.1 Deltaproteobacteria bacterium
GGGGCCCAAAAAAAGAGGGGCCCGAAGGCCCCTCAAACGGTTAGATGACAAATTAGAAGCGGAACTTCGCGCCGAACTGCCAGTTGCGCGGCTCGCCGACCCGGTTGAGTTCGCCGAAGCTCCCGTCGATGCTGCCGTCGAAATTCACGAGCCTCGTGCGTGAGGTGTACCAGTTGGCCTCGTTGGTGACGTTGAACATGTCGAGAATGAGCTCGACCGACAGGTTGCGGCCGAAATTGGCGGTCCAGGAGACACGGAGATCGAGGCTCCGGTTGTAGGGCTGGCGGAAGGTGTTGCGCCCGTACTGGAAGAAGACGCCGTCCTCCTCGATCAGCGCGCGCTCGTTGCGGTTGTAGCCGTCGCCGTTGATGTCGCGCGAGTCCAAGGCCGTGTAGGGGAAGCCCGAACGGACCTGGCCAATGGCCGAGACCATGAAGTTCAGCGGCAGCTGGTAGCCGAACGACGCCACGAATTTGTGCCGGATGTCGAAGTTCGAGTAGCCCCAATCGATGCCGAGGTGGAACTGGTCCATCGGGAACGCCGAGCTCGAGGAGACCGAACGCTCGTTGGAATCATTGTCCTTTGACTTGGCGTAGGTGTAGGAGGCGTCGAGCAGCCAGCGGTGGGAGAAGCGCTTGTGCATGTAAAGGACGAGGGAGCGGTACTCGGATCTGGCGTCGGAGGTGAACTGGATGATCTGGTCGAAGTCGGTGAAGAGCTCGCCGTCGACGTAGATCGGGTTGCCGACCGGGGTCTCGCCAGGAACCTGCTCGATGTTCTGGTCCTGCTTAC
The DNA here is from genome assembly GCA_049188105.1 of Deltaproteobacteria bacterium. GTDB lineage: Bacteria > Acidobacteriota > Thermoanaerobaculia > Thermoanaerobaculales > Sulfomarinibacteraceae > Sulfomarinibacter. The sequence goes on from JAIVTZ010000228.1 coordinate 793, forward strand.
GCTGGAGCTTTTTGGTTTCGGACCAGATGACATCGACGCCGAGTGCGATGTCGCGGGCGATCTCACGCTCGTAGCCGAGGGAGAAGCGCAGGGTCTCGGGATTCTCGAAATTCCTGTCGAAGACGAAGATATCGGGCGTCGCACCCTCGAGATCGCCGAGCGATGAAACCCGGTTCGGCCAGTCGGGGCAGGGATCGCCGTCGAAGCAGTCGAGGGTCACGCGGATCACCCGCACGCCGTTGGTCAGCATGGCGTTGGCGTCGAGCAGGGTCGGGGTGTTGTCGTAGAAGTAACCGCCGCCGCCGCGCAGCACCGACTTGCCGTCGCCCGAAAGATCCCACGCAAAGCCGATCCGCGGCGACCAGTTGTTCTTGTCGTCGGGGATCTGGCCGGTGTCGGGGTAGAGCGGGTTGGTGTCCGGTGGGGTGTCGTGGGCCTGGAGCTCGTAGCGCAGACCGTAGGTGAGGGTGAAGTTGGGCGAGGTCCGCCACTGGTCCTGCACGAAGAAGGCGTAGTAGTCGGTGTCGAACTTGACCGTGCCCTCGGAATCCGAAAACGACTGCGTGTAGCGGAAGGGGTTGTCGTCGAAGAAGCCGTCCCAGTCGAGGTAGAGATTGGCGCCGCCGCCGAAGCGGAAGAAGCCGTCGTCGAAGGTCACGAAGTCGAGGTTCATTCCGCCCTTCAGCGTGTGGTCGCCGAGGTAGTAGGTGAGGTTGTCGATGATCTGGATTCTATCCTCATCGAGGAAGTTGGGGAGGAAGTTGTTCTGGCCGAAGACGGCGTCGAAGCTGAAGCCAATCTGCGCCTCGGGGATCGAGGTAACGTTGGCGGTGCGCGGGCGCTCCTCGGCGGAGTACTGGACGATGGCCTCGTTGAAGACATTCTCGGAAAGCACCGAGTTCAAGGTGACGACCAGCGAGTTGAAGGAGTTCTCCTCGAGGCCGTTGGTCGAGCGGCCTGAGGACGTGAAGTCATTGGTCAGGTTCAGACCCTCCTGGCTGGAGTAGTTGTCGCGCACGGTCAGGAGGTGGTTGTTGCCGAGCTGCCAGTCGAACTTGACCATGAACACGGTCGCGTCGTTGGTCTGGCCGATATCGCCGATCTCTTGGTCAAGGTCGAGGCCGGTGAGGGCATCCCACTCCGACTCGCGGCCCGCCGGGAAGTCGAAGAAGCGACGGAAGGACGGGATCTGAAAGTCCTGCGAGTCGAGACCGACAAAGAAGTGGAGCTTGTCCTTGATGATCGGCCCACCGAGCGAGAAGCCGTACTGGAGCTGCTCGAAGGCGTCCGGCTCTTCGTCGAGGGCCGTGTTCTCGGTCGTGCTCTCGTCGCGGTAGTAGCCGAAGATCTCACCGTGGAAGTTGTTGGTGCCCGACTTGGTGATGGCGTTGATGATGCCGCCGCCGGCGGAGTACTCCAGGTTGTACGAGCTCCGAATGACCTGCATCTCCTTGATCGCCGACTGCGAGAACGTGAAGGGCGGGCGGGTGCCGCCGCGCTCCTCACCGAAGAAGCTCGATTGGTCGTTGGAGCCGTCGATGTTGAACGAGTTTTGAATCCCGCGGGCGCCGATGTTGATGCCGCTGCGACCGCCTCCCTGCGAGGCGTCAGCGGCCACTGCGCCCGGAGTGAGGATCACGAAGTCGGTGAAGTCGCGGCCGTTGAGCGGCAGGTTGGCGATCTGCGTATCCGAGACCCCGGCCGCGACCGAGGCCTTGGTGGTCTCGATCACCGGCGATTCGGCGGTGACCACGATCTCCTCCTCTATCGCCGATAGGGCGAGCTTGAACTCGACCTTGACCGACGAGCCGAGGGTCACCACGACCCCGCGTTTGATCTCCGACTTGAATCCGGAGAGATCGGCGCGGACATCGTAGGTCGCCGACGGCAGGAGGTCGAGCCGGAAGAATCCGCTCGCGTCGGAAACCGTGCCGCGGGTGAAGCCTGTGTCGGGATTTTTGACCTGGATGATCACCCCGGGCATCATCGCCCCGGCGGGATCTGCACAGGTGCCGAAGATCTGGCCCGTAGCCCGGTTGGTCTGGGCCCACCCCATCTGCGGCGCCACCGCCAGCAGCACTGCGGCGAGGACGCCTATCGTCAATCGTAACTTGTACATCTTCACTCTCCTTACCCCCCCGGGTTCGGAAAAATCATTCCGGGATTGCCGTCGTCTCCGTGCGGTCCTCCTTCGTAGCAGGTTCGGGGACGACGAGTTCTTCCTCGGCCTCGACGTCGCGGCCGAGGCGCCAATTGCCGTCCACCACCGGACGCCAGGGCCGGTGGCGGCTGAGATAGTCACCGATGAGATCCGTCATTTCCGCTGACGACCGCCATACGATTTCCGCCTCGTCCAGATGCGGGAACAACCCACCACCGGCCGCGCGATACGAGTTGCAGACGACGGTGAAGGTGGCGTCAAGATCGAGCGGCAGACCGTCGTACCGAAGATCGCGGATGCGCGATCCTTGCGGCCGCGTGGGATCGATCCTGTACTGAAGGCCAGCCATGTTGTCTACGTTATAAGTAGGAATAGTAGCGTTTGTCAATAAGGTGCAGCCGCCCTGGGCCGGGCACCTGAGACCGTCGTAATAGCGGGCCGCATGCTCGAGCACATCCCGCACCTGGGCGCCGGTCAGCCGCACCGCGACTAAGGTGTTTGGATAGACGTAGAAAGCGTGGATCCAGCGCCAGCTCACAGGTCCCGGGGCGAGCCGCGGCGCGCGGGCGTTGAGGAGAGCCGCCAACGACAAATCGGCGCCCGAGGCGTCGAGCTGCACCGCGTGGATGAGGTCCACCGCGGCGCAGTCCTCGAGCCGGCAGCGGTCGACCGCCACCTCGGCCGTCACCTCGCCCACCGCGCCGTCGAGGGCTGCCGCCACCCGTTTGTGGACCGGACCGGCCGCTTCGACGATCTCGGTATCGGCGGGGGCCGTCCCGGTCGAAAGGTTCTTGCCCGACCAGTGGGCGATCTCCCAGCCCCCCTCGTTCCGCGCCAGCTCGAGATCGATTCGGGTGAGTAGCTGAGCGCGCGAAGACGGCTGGGAGACGATGACGTCGTTGATGAGGCGCGGCGGGATGTCGTCGTGGGTGTGGCCGGTGAGGAGGAGGTCGATGCCGGGAACCGCGGTCAGACGCCAGGCGAAGTTCTCGTGCTCGGTGCCGTCGGGCTCGCCGGTGTCGGGGTCGTGCTCGAAGCCGGTGTGAGCGATCACCACCACCAGGTCGCAGCCCTCGTCGTTTCGCAAGATGGGAACCCAGCGGCGAGCGGCTTCGTCCATCGGTTCGAAGCGGAGGCCTGCGTAGTTTTCTTTCTTTTCCCATCCCGGCACGTTTGGGGTCGTCAGACCGAGGACGCCGATTTTGAGCATGTCGGATTCGATCACTACATAGGGCGGAAAGGCGGGCGTATCAGTGCCTTTGCTGAGCGTGTTGGCCGACAGGAATGGAAACGCCGCCTGCTCCTCGGCCCGTCGCAGCACTTCGAGTCCGAAGTTGAACTCGTGGTTGCCCACCGCCATCGCCTGATAACCGATACGGTTCATGGCCTCGATGGTTGGGCTCGGCTCGCCCCAGCGGACATGGGTGAACTGCTCCAACGGCGTGCCCTGGATTGTGTCACCCGAATCGAGCACCAGCACCGGGTGGTCGGCGCCGGAGCGGATCTCGTCGACCAGGGTCGCGACCTGGGCGAGTGAGCCCCGGTTCGACGGCCGATTGGCGTAGTCGTTGAACGGCAGCACGGCGCCGTGGAGGTCGGAGGTGTGGAGGATGGTGAGATCGGTGGTTCCGTCGCCGGCTGTGGCCGCAGTCGCGGACACCAGCACGGCCAGCACCAGACCGCATACACAACAGGAATTGTTCCGAAGAGTGCTCATCTCGAAGCGGCGATCATACCATCGTCGGTGGACGACTATTTTGATCTCGACCCGGGGTCACCTTGGATTGCGCCCGTGGTCCGCGTATCCTCTGTGGCATGAGAAAGCTGCGTTTGCTCACCGGCGGCGAGTCCCACGGACCGGGATTGACAGCGATCCTCGAAGGGCTTCCGGCCGGTCTCGAGATCGACCGCTCACACATCGACACCTGGCTCGAGCGCCGTCAGCACGGCTTTGGCCGCGGCGGCCGCCAGCGCATCGAAAAAGACACAATCGAGGTGACCGGAGGCCTGCGCGACGGCCGCACCCTGGGGTCGCCGCTGGTGCTCGCCGTCACTAATCGTGACTGGGAGAACTGGTCCGAGGTCATGGACCCGTGGCGGGTCGACCCCGAGGCGGCGGCGAAGCGCGTGGTGACCCGTCCGCGGCCGGGCCACGCCGACTACTCGGGCGGCGCCGCCACCGACCAGCTCGAGGACATGCGCAACGTGCTCGAGCGGGCGTCGGCGCGGGAGACCGCGGCCCGGGTCGCGGCGGGGGCGGTCTGCGCCCAGCTCTTGGCACGCTACGGCGTCGCCATGCGGTCGGCGGTGCTCCGCGTCGGTCCGGAGGAGGCTCTGGAGGGCCCCCCGACCTGGGAGGACCTCGAGTCGGTCGATTTCAGCTCACCGCTGGTGACCCCGCACCCCGACGACGAGGAGCGATTGGTCGAGGCGGTGCGCGCGGCGCGCGAAGCGGGCGAGACGATGGGCGGCGTGGTCGGCGCGGTGGTGCGCGGCCTGCCGCCGGGACTCGGCTCGTACGTCCACTGGGACCGCAAGCTCGACGGCCTCCTCGTCCAGGCCCTGGTTTCGATCCCGTCGGTCAAGGCCGCGTCGATCGGTGCCGGGGTGGAGGTGGTGTCGGTGCTGGGGTCCGAGGCGCACGACGCCATCGAGCTCATCGACGGTCGCCTCAAACGCGCCACCAACCGCGCCGGCGGGCTCGAGGGCGGCGTCACGAACGGCGCCGATCTGGTGGTGAGGGCGTTCTTCAAGCCCATTTCGACCCTTCGCCGCGGCCTGCCGTCGGTCGACCTCGCGACCGGTGAGCCCGGTGTCACCGTATGGGAGCGCTCGGACGTTACCGCGATCGGAGCCGCGCCGGTTATCGTCGAGGCGATGCTGGCGCTGATTCTCGCCGATGCCCTGCTCCTCAAGCTCGGCGGCGACGCCATCGCCGACACCAATAACGCGTGGAACGCGCTCGTCGACCGCCTCGCGCCGTGGTGGCAACCCACCGACAATTCTCAATTTTGAATTCTCAATTCTCAATTCCGGACCATCCATCCTCATCAGAGGGTGGTTGGGTGGGAATTGAGAATTGAGAATTCAAAATTGAGAATTAATTATGCAGGCCTCATGGTGTGCGGAGTTCGTCGGCCTCGCGGGGATGTCCTCCTTCCTTCCCCCCAGCCCATTCCCTGCTACGCTGGTA
>JAIVTZ010000229.1:0-6144 GCA_049188105.1 Deltaproteobacteria bacterium
ATCTGTCACGGATCGACCGTCGACGAGGACGCCTACGTCTTCTCCGCCCACGACGCGCATCTCGCCTTCGCGCACCTCCCCCACCAGGTCGTCTTCTTCGGCCATACCCACGTTCCGTCTCTCTTCATGCTCCGCCAGGACAACGGCAAGCAGACCCTCAAGGTGCGGCTGCTCTCCGGACGGCGAATCGTCCTCGATCTCGATCCCGACCGGCGATACCTCATCAATCCGGGGTCGGTAGGCCAGCCGAGGGACCGCGATCCGCGTGCCGCCTACGCCCTCCTCGACACCGATCAACGTCGAATCTACCTGTACCGGGTCGCCTACGGCACATCTCTCGCCCGCCGCCGGATCCTCGCCGCCGGTCTGCCGCCGGTGCTCGGCGACCGGTTGCTCTACGGGGCATGACAATGAAGATCACTTCGAAAATCCTGGTGGTCGTGGTGCTGGTTGCGACATTCGTCGCCGCGCAGACTCCGATCGGCATCGGCGCCCGGCAGGTGTTTTTGTACCGGGCGATCGACAGCTGGGACCTCGAGATGTCGCTGGCGGTGGGGATGCTCGCAGACCCATTTCCCACCGTCCGCGCGCACGCGGTCCAGGTGTTGGCCGCCAACGTCGACGCCGCGAAGTTGTCGCTGATCAGCCGTTATGTGATGGACGGCGATCCTCGTGTTCGTGTGCAGGCGATGCTTGCCGCCGGTAGACTCGGCCCACCCGGGCTCAACATCGCGCTGTACGGTCTCAAGGACACCTCCCCGGTCGTTCGGCAGGCGGCGGCATGGGCGGCCTGCCACGGCGGCGACCGGGCCTTCAATCCGCTTGTAAAGCTCCTCGAGGCCGAACGCAGCCGGCCGGTGCTCGAGACCCTGCTTGCCAATCTCTGGCGCCTGGAAGATAGCCCATGGCCGGCGGCGGTGTCTGCTTTCGCCGGCAGCTCCGATGTCCATCTGCGGCGGGCCGCGGCCTACTCGCTCTCCCGCACCGGCGCGGCGACGGCCCGCGCTGCCCAACGCCGGTTGGCGGCCGACGCCGAGCCGGTGATCCGGGCAACGGTGTTGCCAGGCTTCGGGACCGGCGCCCTCGCAGAGCGGGACCTCGCCGTCGTCCTGACCGCTCTCGAGGACCCGGACTGGCGGGTCCGAGCCGCGGCGTGCCGGGTGCTTGCGGTTCAGACCGAGGTCGCCGTGCCCGCCGCCTCCGCGAGACAGATCGTGACGGACTTCGCCTCCAGGCGCCCGCACCTCGCGGCCGCCGCGTTGGCGGCGGCCGGCGCCCAACCGGGTGTGGGCACGACCGCCAAGCTGCTCGCGGTGGCGAAGGGCAAAGATCCCTGGCTCGCGTCCGAGGCCCTCGCAGCGCTCGCGCGACGCGATGCCGCCGGGGCCCGCAAGATGGCCGGGAGGTGGATTGCATCGTCGGAGACCTGGCGGCGCCGGGCGGCGGCGCGGGTCGCCGCGGCCGCAGGACCGGAGATCGAGCTTCTGGCGGCTGCGGACAAGGACGCGGGCGTGCGTCTCGCCTGGCTCGGGCGCCTCGACGACGAAGAAACACTCCAGCGGCGTGAGCGGCTCCTCGCCCTGCTCGAGGCCGACGCCGACCCGGCGGTTCGGGCGCAGGCGCTGTCGCTGCTGCGGGAGGCCGGTGCGGCGCCCGGCGTCGAAGAGCTCGTCGAGCTCTATGCTGCGTGGAAGGGCGACGAGATGGGCGACGCCCGCGCCGAGGCCATCGTCTCGGCCCTCGCCGCGGCCGCGACCAAAAGCGAACGCGCCGGCCTCCTCGCGCTCGGGCTCTCCGACCCCGACTCGGCGGTGGCGGCGATGGTCGTCAACGGAGCGCGCGGGCTGGGCCTCGAGGTCGCGCTGCCGGCCCGCGAGCCACGGCACGGCACACGCTGGTACGAGGAGCTCGACGAGTGGACGGCCGAGCCGCGCGCTCTGGATGTCGTCACCGACCGCGGCAGCTTCCGGATCCGCCTCGACGTCGACTCGGCGCCCATCACCTCGCGCGAGATCTGGGACCTCGCGGTGGACGGCTTCTACGACGGGCTCGACTTCCACCGCGTGGTCCCAAACTTCGTCGTCCAGGGCGGCGACCCCAGGGGCGACGGCTGGGGCGGGCCGGGCTTCGCCCTGCCCGACGAGCCCTCGCTCGTGCCCTTCGACTCCTGGCGGGTGGGCATCGCCACCTCGGGCCCCAACACCGGCGGCTGCCAGCTCTTCGTCACCCTCCTGCCCGCCGACCGGCTGACCGGCCACTACACCAACTTCGGCGAGGTGGTGTCGGGCCGCGAGGTGCTGACCGAGCTCCGGGTCGGCGACCGGATCCGCACCATCCGTACCGTTACCGGCGGCGAGTAGCGGAGCTACGGGGACCACCCACCAACATCAGTTTTGAGTTTTTAGGTTTGAGTTTTTAGTTTCCATACATTCTCCCCTACGGGCTTCTGGGCGGGTGCGTAAAAACTCAAAACTCAAAACTCATAACTCAAAACTCTTGTGTTCCCTGCTCCGGCATCAGGCTTCGGCAGGGACACGAGTTACCAACACCCAGGTGGCGCGGCCGCCGTCCACTGCGTCGACCTCGAGGCGCAGGCCGTCCCACTCGACCGTCGACCCGACCGCGGCCTCGTCCTCGAGGAGGTCGGTGACGAGGCCGCCGACCGAGTCGATGTCCTCGGGTTGTTCGATGTTGCGGTGGAGGATCGACTCGAGTCGTCGCATGGAGAGATGGCCGGCCACCCGCCAGCCGTTGTCGACCGCCTCGATGACGATTTCCCCGCCGAGGTCGAACTCGTCCTGGATATCGCCGACCACCAGCTCCAGCACGTCCTCGAGCGTGACGATCCCGGACAGCCCGCCAAACTCGTCGAGGACCAGGGCGAGGTGCTTTCCCGTCCGCCGGAAGTCCTGCAGCAGATCGGGCAGGGCGCGACTCTCGGGGACGAAGACCGCCGACACCGCGAGATCGAGCCACTCCTGATTGGGGCGCAGGCGCAGCAGGTGCTTGGCGTGGAGCACGCCGACGATGTCGTCGGGCGATCCCTCGACTACCGGGAAGCGGCTGTGCGGGGTTGTCGTAATGAAATCCTGCAGGGTTTTGAGCTCCCAGGAGCTGTCGACGGTCGCGACCATCGGCCGCGGAACCATGACCTCGCGAGCTACCGCGTGTTGGAAGCGCAAGACGGACTCGATCATCCAACGTGAGTCACGGGGAAGGTGGGCGTGGCGGTGGGCGAGCCGGAGCATGAACAGAAGGTCCTCCTCGGTCACCGGCAGCTCCGGCTTCTTACCGCCGGAGGGCAGGCGGGCCAGGAGTCCGAGGACTTTGTTGACCGGAGTCAGGATCAGATCGAGGACGTAGAGGATGGGCGCGACCCTGCGCGAGATCGCCTCCGCGTGACGCTGGGCGAAGGTCTTGGGCGTAATCTCGCCGAAGACCAGAATTCCGAGGGTTATCAGACCGACCGCAACTGCCATTCCACCGTTCTCGGAATAGCGGTAGGCGATCGTGGTGGCCAGTGCGGAAGCGAGCACGTTGACCAGGTTGTTGCCGACCAGGATGGTGATCAACAGATCCTGCGGCGCCGATGCCCAGCGGTCGAGGCCGGCGCGGGTGAGACGTCCGCTGCGGGTGCGCAGAGCCTCGAGCCGGGTCACGGGGAGCGAGGTGAGCGCGGTTTCAGAGGCTGCGAAGAAGGCGGACGCCACCAGGCAGAGAATGACCGCGATGACCTCAGTGTCCACTGCGTCTGCTTCCAGCTTCGTTCACTACCGGCATCCTAGCCGGATTCGCGCCGGAGATCCACCAATCGCCGGCAACGCTCACACTCCGATCAGGTGAACGGGCAGAGTTTTGAGTTCTTAGTTTTGAGTTTTGAGTTTCGGAGCACCGTCGCGTGATTATTGGGGGCGATGACCTCAAAACTCAAAACTCAAAACTCAAAACTGATGGCGATGCTCGTCGGCGACGATCGGTGGTATCCTCCCCGCACCGACGAAAAACAGCGGCGAAGGCGGCCGCGAGATGGAGGTTGTGATGAGCAACGGCGAGCAGGCAACGGCGAAGAAGGGCCTTCCAGTCTGGGCGTGGGTCGGGATCGGCTGCGGGGCGGTGATCGTTCTCATGCTGATCGTGGTCACGGTCGGTGGGTTCCTGGTGGCGAGCAAGGTCAAGGATGTGGCCGCCGACTTCGAGGACAACCCGGCGATGGCGACCGCGCGTCTTATCGTCAAGCTCAACCCTGAGCTCGAAGAGGTGTCGACCGATGAGGAGGCGGGCACGATCACCGTTCGTAACACCGAGACCGGAGAGGTCGTCACGGTCAACTTTTCAGACATCGAGGAGGGTAAGTTCAGCTTCACAACCGACGAGGGCGAGGTCACGATCGACGCCAGCGGGGTTGCAGAGAGCGGTTCCCTCAGCATTACCACTGAGGACGGTTCGGTGGTTTACCAGGCCGGTGTGGTTTCCGAAAATCTTCCGGCTTGGGTGCCCGTGTACCCGGGAGCAGAGCCCGCAAACCGGCACAGTCTGAATACCGCCGACTCCACCAGCGGGGGCTTCCAGCTCGAGACCTCCGATCCGGTGGCAACGGTGCTGGAGTTCTACCGCTCGGCCCTCGAAGAAGAGGGATATGCGGTCAGCGTGAATACCTTCTCCCAGGACGACACCGAGGGCGGCATGGTCAACGGCAGCAACGAGGATTCGGGCCGCACCGTGATGGCGATCCTGAGCTCGGAGAACGGCACCACCGAGGTCAACGTCAACTATTCAGACCAAAGATGAGCGGTTCTGCCGGATACCACTCCAATTGTGGCGGGGCACACTAGGTGCAGATCACCGGTGAGAATCGCTCATCTTAGGTCGAAGTCGCGCTGATCAGATCCCGCGCGAGCTCGGTGAAGGCGCGGCCGGCGGGGGAGTCGGGGCGCTCGGCCACCACCGGTTTGCCGCTGTCGCCGCCGGTGACGATGGCAGGGTCGAGCGGGATCGAGCCGAGGAGGGGGACCCCGAGCTCGTCCGCGGTGCGCCGGCCGCCGCCGGCGCCGAAGATATGCTCGATATGCCCGCACTCGGGACACTCGTAGACGCTCATGTTTTCGACGATGCCGAGCACCGGGACCTCGAGCTTGCGGAACATGTGGAGGCTCTTGCGGGCATCGACCAGGGCCACGTCCTGCGGTGTGGTGACGATCACGACCCCGGCCATGGGCACGTTCTGGCACAAGGTCAGCGCCACGTCGCCGGTCCCTGGCGGCAGGTCGACCACGAGGTAGTCGAGCTCTCCCCACAGGACGTCGCCGACAAACTGCTCGAGGGCCTTTTGCAGCATTGGCCCGCGCCAGATCACGGGTTGATCGGGATCGACCAGGAAGCCGAAGGACATCACCTTGACCCCGCCCGGCGCCTCGACGGGGTGGATCTTTCCTTCGGGGTCGCCGACCGGATCATCACCTGTTCCCATCATGATCTGCTGTGATGGGCCGTAGATATCGGCGTCGAGGAGTCCCACCGTGTGACCGAGGGCGGCCAGTGCGATTGCGAGGTTGGCCGACACCGTGGACTTGCCGACGCCACCCTTACCCGATGCGACGGCGATCACGTGGCGCACGCCGGGGATCTTGTCGGCCCAGGTGGGCGGTGGTTCGGGTGCTGCGGCGGGCCCCGGCTGCACGGTCGTCAGCAGCGGATGCACCGTGACCGCGGCGGTTTCGACCTCATCCATCTTCGCCAGGGCTTCCTCGACCGCTGCCTTGACCTCGCCGGCGGTCGTCGGTTGCGGCGCATCGACCGCGAGGACGACCGTGACCGATGAGCCTTCCACCTTAATCTGACGCACCGCGCCTGATTCGACCAGGCTCATGGGGCTGCCCGGGGCATGAATCTCATGCAGCTTCTCGAGGATCATCTGTTCTGTCAGCGCCATTCGTAACCTCCTGCCGGGCCGCCCAATAACCGGGCGCCGGCCAGAAAGTGTAACCCATCCCGCCCGCGCTTCAGTCCCGTGCCCGAGCCCGAGCCCGTGCCCGCGTCCGTGCTTGTGCTCCGGGAAAGCGCTTCCGCGAGAGGATGCCAGGCACGCCGACATGACGTTGAGGACAACGTCATGTCGGGATGCCAGGCACCTCCGGTGAACGGGCC
>JAIVTZ010000230.1:0-6143 GCA_049188105.1 Deltaproteobacteria bacterium
ATCTGCGTTATTTGCGTGATCTGCGGGCAAATGGGATGGATGGCCGGCCTTCGTGTCTTCGTGTCTTCGTGTTTGCGACGTCCGCGATGGCTCTGTGTCCGGACTCTGTGTCTCTGTGCCTCTGTGGTTTTCCTGGTGTTGAGATAGAATCGCCGCGTGGCTTTTTTGAAACACACCCAGACCGATCCGTGGCGCTACGCTCTGGAGTCGCTGCGAGACGGCCGACGACCGGTGCTGGTCTTTGTCGTGGATCATTCGGGATCCGTACCGGGCGTGACCGGAACCCGGGTCGTGGTCTCGGAGTCGGGCTTTGCCGGAACCATCGGCGGCGGCGCGGCCGAAAAGCAGCTCGTCGAGCGAGCGGCCGCCGACCGGGGAGATGCGGAGATCTTTCGCTTCCGCCACACCCCGAGCGGCGGCGGGACGCTGTGCTCGGGGGTCCAGGATTTCGCGATCGTCCCGCTGTCGCAGATTGATCTGAAGCCTATTCAGTCGCTCGTCGACACCCTGGAAAACCACCGCACCGGAACGCTGCGACTGTCCGCCGAAGGCGTCGGTTTCGAGCCCGGTGAAACCAGCCCGCACTCCTTCAGCGGCAAGGGGAGATCCTGGACGTACTCGGGACCCATCGGTCTCGAGGACACCCTGTACATCATCGGCGGTGGGCACGTGGGTCTGGCGCTTTCGAGAGTCATGGCCTCCCTCCCCTTCCGGATCATCGTCCTCGACAACCGCGAGGACCTGCCGACCATGGCCGCAAACCGCTACGCTCACGAGCAGCATGTGGTCGACTTCGACCACATCGGTGACCACGTCGCGGACGGGGATCGCTCGTGGGTGGTGATCATGACCTTCGGGCACGCGCATGACCGCCGAGCGCTCGAACCTCTGCTGGGGAAAAGGCTGGCCTACCTCGGTCTGATGGGATCCGAGGCCAAGGTGCGGCAGATGTACGCGGCCATGAAGGCCGACGGCATCGACGCGAAGGAACTCTCCGGCGTCCGTGCGCCGGTCGGAATGTCGATCGGCAGCCACACTCCGGAGGAGATCGCAATCAGCATCGCGGCCGAAATCATCGCCGTGCGCAACGGGAGATAAGCACCGTGCCTGAGGTTTCTTTCGAGCTCAACGGGAAGCACACCACCGTCTCGTACGAGGAGGGAGAGCACTTCCTCGGTGTCCTTCGGGAATCGTGCGGAATCACCTCGGTCAAAGACGGTTGTGCCCCGCAGGGCATGTGTGGCTGCTGCACGATCTTGCTCGACGGCAAGCCCTCGCTCGCCTGCCTGCTGGACCCGGCCAAGGTTGCCGGGCTCGAGGTCGTGACGCTCGAAGGACTGCCCGAACGGCAACGGCAGATCCTCGCCGACGCCTTCGTACGTGAGGGCGCGGTACAGTGCGGCTTTTGCACTCCCGGCATCGCCGTGCGCGCCGCCCACCTCCTCAACCGCGATCTGACTGCGGACCGGCAGCGCGTGACCCGCGCCCTCGCCGGTCACCTGTGCCGCTGCACCGGCTACAACCGAATCGTCGATGCCATCGAGGTCGCCGGTGAGGCGTGGGGCCGGGGCACCGAGGTCGGCGACGGACCGCCCCGCCGGCCGTACTTCTTCGGCGAGGACTACGGCCTCCAGCGGTCTTCCGACATCCCATCCGGTAACGGCGTCGGCGCCTCCTCGCCTCGCTACCTCGGCCGCGACCAGACTCTCGGAGCCAAGGACTTCGTGGCCGACATGCGGGTCGACGACATGCTCCACGGAGCGCTCGTCCTCTCCGATCACCCCCGCGCCAAGGTGCTCCAGATCGACACCTCGAAGGCCTCCCAGCTCCCGGGGGTCGAACGCATCCTCACCGCCGGCGACATCCCCGGAGTCTGTAACCACGGCCTCATCGTCCACGACTGGCCGCTGATCGTCGTCGCCGGCGAGACCACCCGCTGCGTCGGCGACGTGCTGGCGGTGGTGGTGGCCGACAGCGAGCACCGCGCGCGCAGGGCGGCGGACGCGGTCGCAGTCGACTACGAGGTCCTCGATCCCATCGACTCCCCCGAGGCGGCGCTCGCCCCCGACGCGCCCGCCATCCATCCCGGCGGCAACCTGCTCGAGGTCTGCGCCTTCTCCCGCGGAGATGTGGATGCGGCGCTGGCCGATGCGGCGCACGTGGTCGAGGAGACTTTCTCCACCCAGCGCATCGAGCACGCCTTCCTCGAACCAGAGGCCGCTCTCGCCGTCCCGGTCGACGGCGGTTTGAAGATCTACTCCCAGGGCCAGGGGGTACACGATGACCAAACGCAGATTGCCGCCATTCTCGGTGTAGAACGCGATCAGATCGAGGTCGAGCTGGTCTCCAACGGCGGCGCCTTCGGCGGCAAGGAGGACCTCTCCGTGCAAGGCCACGCCGCCCTCGCGGCGTGGTTGCTGCAACGGCCGGTGCGGATCGTCCTGACCCGCGAGCAGTCGCTGCGCATCCACCCGAAGCGTCACCCCATCGCGCTCCGCTACACCGTCGGCTGCGACAATGACGGCCGGCTGATCGCGGTCCGCGCACGCATCGTCGGCGACACCGGAGCCTACGCCTCGGTCGGGGCCAAGGTCCTCGAACGTGCTTCGGGACACTCCTGTGGGCCCTATCGGGTCCCCAACGTCGATGCCGAGGCGCGCACCGTCTACACCAACAACCCGCCCTGCGGTGCGATGCGCGGCTTTGGCGCCAACCAGGCTGCCTTCGCCATCGAGGGAGTCCTCGACCGATTGGCCGAGAAGGTGGGCATCGACGGCTACGACATCCGCGAACGGAACATTCTCGACCCGGGTGACCGCTTCGCCACCGGGCAGCTGATGGATGAAAGCTGCGGCATCCGGCAGACGCTCGAGGCCGTGCGCGAGGTCTACAAGGGAGCACGCACGGCGGGCATCGCGTGCGGCATCAAGAACACCGGCATCGGCAACGGCATGGAGGACATCGGGCGGGTGGCTATCGAGGTGCTTCCGGAGGGCCGCCTCGAGGTACTCACCGGCTACACCGAGATGGGTCAGGGGCTGCACACCATCCTCCGCCAAATCGTGGCTCAGGAAACCGGGCTAACGCCCGAGATCATGAGCGTGCGCACCGTCAGCGGACCCGACATCGAGTGTGGAATGACGACCGCGTCTCGTGCCACCGCCCTGTGCACTTCCGCTGGGCAGATCGCGGCCCGCCAGCTCGCCGGAGCGCTCGAGACATCCACCCTCGAAGACCTCGCGGGGCGCCGCTTCAACGGCGAGTTCATCTGCGACTTCACGACTGCCCCCGGGGCCGAGGTCGACGAGCCGGTGACCCACATGGCCTTTGGCTTCGCTACCCAGGTCGTGATCTTGGCCGAGGACGGCACGATCGAGAAGGTCGTGGCGGCCCACGACGTCGGCCGCGCCATCAATCCGCAGCTCTGCGCCGGCCAGATCGAGGGCGGGGTCCACATGGGTCTCGGCTACGCCCTCTCCGAGGACTTCCCCTGCACCGGCGGCGTGCCGGACTCGCTCAAGCTCCGCGACCTCGGCATTCTCCGAGCCGCCCAGACACCGGCGATCGACGTGATCCTCATCGAGGTGCCCGACGGCGTCGGTGGGTACGGTTCCAAGGGCGTCGGCGAGATCGGCCTCGTGCCCACCGCCGGCGCGGTCGCCGCGGCCCTGTATGCCCACGATGGTGTCCGCCGGACCTCCTTGCCGATGACGGATGCCTCGGCCGCTCAGGCGTCCCTTCCCCGGTCACGCAAGCAGCAGGCCTGATCTCCAGAGGGCGGGAAATATCCCGGGGCCCCTACAGGTCGACCAGAAATGCGCCCGGTAGGGGCGGCAGATATGCCGCCAGTGTTCAGTCGAGCCTCCTTCAAAACTCAGAGCCAGGAGGGCGGGGATGAACCCCGCCCCTACGAAAACACACGTAGGGGAGGGGTTTATCCCCTCCCCACCAGGTTGCTGAATCAGCGAATGCCTCCGTCCCCAAGATCACCCGCCACCTCGCGAAAAAACACATCGAGATCGGCATCCACGAAGTAGCGGCCCGGTCCGGAGCGAAGCCCCACCTCCCCCTGGTTCACCACCACCACATCCCCACCGGCCTGCTCCGGCAGGAAGGCTGCCGGGTAGACAGCGAGGGAGGAACCGAGCACGAGGAGGAGATCGCTCGCGGCGACCGCGGAGGCGGCGGGATCGAGGTCCCGTACCGCCTCTCCGAAGAACACAACGTCCGGCTTGATGAGGCCGCTGCACGGGCAGTGCGGCACCTCATCCTCCAGGACCACCTTTTCCATGTACTCGAGGTCGAACTCGGCGTTGCAGGAAAGACAGTGGCTGGTCCAATAGTCGCCGTGGACCGAGATGACGTTTTCCGAGCCGGCCTTCTGGTGGAGCGCGTCGATGTTCTGCGTGACAACCGCGGTGAGCTTGCCCTGCGACTCCAGATCCGCGAGGAAGCGATGGGTGAAGGTCGGTTCGATGGTGTGGATGACACCGAGGAAATCGCGGGTGAACTCGTAGAAGGGGGCGGGATCGCGGCGAAAGGCCGAGAAGTCGAAGGTCGCCTCGGGGTCGTACCGGCGGGTCACGTAAAGCCCCTGCGGTCCTCGAAAGTCGGGGATGCCGGCGGCGGTGGAGATGCCGGCTCCGGTGAGCGCGACGACGCGCTCGGCGCCACGAATGAGATCGGCGCAGGCTTCGGGGTCGATGGTCTGTGGGTGGGACATTACGCCGAGCAGGATACCACTGAGGGCGAGATACAAGATGCAAGATACAAGATACAAGTCCCAACCACCCCGATACAAGATGCAAGATTCAAGATACAAGATTCACCCCGGGCTCACATTCTGCATCTTGCATCTTGGATCCTGCATCTGAGTGGGTGGGGGTTAGAATCACAGGGTGACCGAACTGAACGATTCCCAGCGACGAGCTCTCGAGGCCGCGGGCTGCGAGGTGCGAACGGACCGGCTGACCCGTTGCCTGTATGCGGTCGACGCGTCAATTTACCGGGTCGAGCCGGCGGCGGTCGCGTTCCCGCGCTCCGCGGCGGAGGCGGCGCGGTTGCTCGCCGAGGCAGCGGACTCCGGCATCGAGATCACACCGCGCGGCGCCGGCACCGGGCTCGCGGGCGGCGCACTCGGCAGTGGGTTGGTGGTCGACTTCGCGCGCCACAATCAGCGCATTTCCGATCTCGATCCGGAGCGTGGGACGGTGCGGGTGGGGGCGGGGGTGGTGCTCGATCAGCTCAACGCCCAACTCGCGCCGCATGGATTGTGGTTTGGCCCCGATGTCGCCACCTCGTCGCGCGCCACCCTCGGCGGGATGATCGCGAGCAATTCGTCCGGCGCCCACGCTCCGGTTTACGGCACCACCGCCGACCACGTGGCCGCGCTCGAGCTGGTGCTGAGTGATGGCACTGTGGCCGTTGTCGGGATCGACGACGGCGGTTTTCCGGAAATCCGCGATGCATGCGATCACGTCGTGGCCGACCACGCCGAGGCCATTTCCGAGCGCCTTCCCGAGGATTTGATCAAACGCTGGCCGGGTTACGGCCTCGACCGCGCGCTGCGCACCCCCGGAGACCTGACGCAGCTCGTGGCGGGCAGCGAGGGGACGCTGGCGGGGATTGCATCGGCCGTCCTGCGGGTGGTGCCTCGTCCGGCCAGGCGCAGCCTCGGCGTGATCTTCTTTGCTTCGGTGGTGGAGGCGCTGCAGGCGACGGTCGAGCTTGAAGATCTCGATGCGGCCGCCATCGAGCACCTCGACGGGTCGGTGCTCGACCAGACAGTGGGGCAGCGGGCGTTCGCGGAGGCCCGAGATCTGATGCGGCTCGACGATGAGCCGTGCGAAGCGCTCTTGCTGGTGGAGTTCTTTGACGACGACGGTGCGCGCCTCGCCGAGCTTGACAGGCGGGCTCTCGGGCTGCGGCGCCTTCTCACCAGCGACCCCGCCGAGCAGGAGCTGGTGTGGAGTATGCGGCGGGCCGGTCTATCGCTCCTCACGAGTCGCAAGGGTCCAGCCAAACCGGTCGGCTTTGTCGAGGACGTGTGCGTGCGGCCCGAGCGGCTCCCCGAGTACGTGGCCGGGCTCTCCGAGATCCTCGAGCCCCTCGGTCTGGAGGCCTCGTTCTACGGTCACGCCGCC